>NZ_JAERLW010000012.1:0-132306 GCF_018256215.1 Gluconobacter sp. Dm-73
CACCAACATCCGCTGCGTGATGATGATCAGGACTATGCGGACCAAAATCCTGGCTGTCGCAAAGGGTCGACAAGTTGATGAACTGTTTTAACGGATCATTGAGAAGGAACTGCGGTAAAGGCAGACTTCCAACGCTGAGGCGAATAATGATGGCAAGCAGAACCAGCGGCCAAAAGACCAGACTCCCTCCGCTATGCCGCGCACTTCGCATCATTCTTCTTCATTTAAAGCGGCTTGCAACACTGCGCCAGATGGAAATGTATTTTTCGATCGTTTGGTTTGGGTTGTGATGCACAGAGCCCCAATTTTTTTAAGCGCTCCATGTTAATTGTCGATGTCCATTTTCCGGAAGCTTAAGAAGCTTCTTTTGTGCCCGAGATGTAAGCGTAACCGGACATGCTGCTTCCGCCTACGTGGCAAACATAGATAGCAACGACGCATGACCTGAAAGCGGACGTCATCCAATCCGATGTTCATCAGGGCGGCACCCCAAGGTCATGCAGGACGCCCTGTTTGAAGTTGCGCTCGCAAGTATCAAACGCTGCAAGCCAACTATTCTGACGGAGTATTGATTTTCTGTCGTCCCGAGGCTTCACAGCGTGAGAGAGCATCACGGATGGCAAGGCCTAACGCCTCGTCCGACACGGACAAAGGGACTGCAATCCTCTTCTCCGCGTATTTCTTCTTTTCCATGGGGCCCCAGCCCCGATGGCCACCCGGAAGACGGAGTGTGGCTATCAGGGTGACAAAATCCTCGATCAGATCATGCCAGGACGTAAGCACAACATCGCATCTTCGCCCGGCCTGATCGATATCCTTGTAGCCATAGGTCTGAGCAATTTCGCTCCAGAACGCCAGCCTCCGCGTATTGGAAGCCTCTTCCATCGCCCGGATTTCGTCACGACCCAGTGAGGAGACGCCAGGCTTGTTGAAATATTCGCTGCTTTCCAGAGCTTTGCGAAAATTTTCACCAATCCACAGAGCGGAGGCGTCGTAGGGCGCATGCGCGCACCAGCCTATCCGCGAAAAATAGGTCCCGCGCCAGATTTCTTCAGATATAATCGCGATATATTTTGGCGAGAGAGTGATTGTCGCGCTTTTGTAATGCAAACTGCGGATACGTTCCGGCGTGTAGCGAGACTCACTCATGAGATGGCATCGATTTCAAAGTCGAGCGGTTTGTAGCCATTGCGTCCGATAGACTTCATAGACCTGTCTCCAGTGAACTTCAGTCATTGTCGCGCTTGGGGTTGGACGTTCAAATGTATAGGCTTAGATAGCGACCTCAGTAAATCCAACATGAGCAATAGTTTCTTTTCGGCTGAAGAAGCGGCAAAATTACTAGCCGAAAGCCTATGGAACTTGGCGATTTTTTACTTAGCAGTCGAAATAACGTCTGCTGTCGAGAAATCTCATCCCAAAACAGACATTCCGTTTACCCCCCCAATCAGCCGTTGGGTAAGCGTCCGAAGATCGCACGATTAACGACTGCAATTGCCTTCATGTCGGAGATACAGGCGAGTGGAACAGTTTTCCGGAAGCCGACATTATCAGGAGAGCCGCTATAGATCGCGCTTGGGACTGTCCTGCTGTTCCGTACCAGTTCGTCAAAGAACAGCTTACAATGGAAGCGGTCATTCTGTGGGTCACGACTAAAGGGCGGTTTGCCACAGACTGGTCGAGACAAGCCAATGGCACGCCCCTCATCGTGCGCCGAATGCGTCGGTCAAGCGGACAATGAAGAACGATGCCGTCAATAGGGGAAGCAAGCTCCACACCAGCGCGACCGAACCCAGCTCACCGAGGATAAGGCCGCCCACTATACCGCCGCCTGCAATCGCAAGGTTCCACACGGTCACGATCATCGATTGCGCGACATCTGCCCCGCTACGCGCAGCCTTGGCAGATGCCGTCTGAAACAAGGTCGCCACGCCGCCAAAAGCGAGTCCCCAAACAGTTACGCCGCTATAGACCGCCATCGGCTCGGATCGGCCAAGGCCCAGGATCAGCATTGCCATGAAGAACAGGATGATAGCGCCGAGGGTCAGAAGACGCAGTCGGCGATCGATCAAAGCGCCGACCACCCATATGCCTAGCAGGGCCGCGACCCCGAATACCAGCAGAACGCGATCCGTCTGCGCGACCATGCCGGATTGGGCCAGATAGGGCGCGATATAAGTGTAGAGGATATTGTGAGCGAGTACGAAAGCTAACGTCACCATCAAAATCGGGCGAATGCCAGGCATTGTCCAAACCTTCGCCAGCGATATTCTCTTTTCGCGGTCCGCACCGGGGAAATCGGGCACCTTCAAGCAGGTCCATCCGATCAACAGTAACGTCAACCCGCTCATAATGCCGAAGCTGATCCGCCAACCCACCCAAGCACCAAGAAACGTGCCAGCGGGTACGCCGATCGATAGAGCGAGCGGAGTGCCAACCATGGCGACAGCGATCGCACGTCCTTCCAGTTGCGGGACGACCATACGGGAGGCATAACCTGCGAGCAGTGCCCAGAGTACTCCGGCCGATACCCCGGTCAGCAGACGCGCGGCCACGATGACCACATAAGAGGACGCGATGGCTGTGACGACATTGGCGACGGCGAAACCGGCGATTGCCGTAAGCAGCAACGGGCGCCGCCGCATACGCTGGGTCGCACTTGTCAGCGGAATGGCTGCAACCAACGAGCCGATCGCATAAACCGTCACCAATTGACCGGCTAACTCCTGTGAAATGTGCAGGTCGTCGCTGATCTGCGGAAGAAGACCAGCGGGTAGCGTCTCGGTGAGGATGGTGAGGAATCCCGCGGCTGCCAACGCGAGCAGGCTGGCGAGAGGTAGGTGCTCTCGCTCTGCATTGGCCTCGCAGGCCAGTGATATTTGTTCAAGCTGCATTAAAATCGTCCTGCAAATCGATGAAGGGCTCGGCAGGGCCAACAGTAAGCTCAATACAATTACAGAAAAATCAGCTATAGTTCCGAATAGTCAGGACATCATTGTCCGCAATGTGAGGCTTGAATGATGGACCGGCTTGGCGCTCTCAACGCCTTCATGCGCGCCGCCGAGACCCGCAGCTTCGTTGCTACAGGCCGCGATCTTGGTATTTCCGCTTCTGCTGTGGGCAAGGCCATCGCGCGTCTGGAAGAGCGGTTGGGCGTCCGGCTGCTCCATCGCAGCACCCGCAGCATGACGTTGACGGCCGAAGGTACAACCTTCCTCGATCATTGTCGGCGAATCTTTGATGAAGTCGATGCCGCCGAGGCAATGCTGTTTCAGGCCAGTGACAAGCCCTCGGGAGTGCTCCGGGTAAGCCTGCCGATCGCGGGCATGCTTTTGATGCCCGTGATCGCTGCATTTATGAAAACATGGCCAGACATCCGGATGGACATCGATTTCACCGACCGGATGGTCGCGGTGATCGAGGAAGGTTTCGATGCGGTGATCCGAACCGGCGAGATCGCCGATACTCGCTTGATGCACCGCAAACTGGGCGTCTTCCGACACCGCATTGTCGCATCGCCGGCCTATTTGGCACAGCACGGCACGCCGCTTACCCCGGAAGACCTGTTAGACCACGCCTGCCTGCATCACCGCTACATGAACAGCGGAAGGCTGGAGTCGTGGCCGCTTATGCGAAATGGCGTGGATCTGAAGCTCGATCTGCCGGAGACGGCCGTCGTCAGCACGATCGAACCGCTCCTCTATCTTGCTGAACAAGGTTTTGGCGTTGCCTGCCTGCCGCCGTTCGCGGTGAACAGGAAAATCGAGGCCGGCACGCTGGTCCCGCTTCTCGATGATATGCTCCTCGATGCGGGATCATTCAGAGTGTTGTGGCCAGCGAGCCGTTATCTGCCACACAAGACTCGCTTGTTCATTGATTTTCTAACCGAGCATCTGGTGCTGGGATAGACTCACCTGCGACGTGACGTGGAAGGACTGTTCTGTTTCAGTCCTAAGAGGGAGGATTGGAAATGACTAGTCCTCGGTGTGGGAAACGGGCATTCTGTCTCGTATGCGAAATGCTCTTCCTGCCTTATTGCTCGTATTGCCGTTGGGGGGCACTCTTGCTGCGGTGCCCTCGCCTGCCGAGATCGTGGATCATGCTCCGGATAGTGCATGGCGGACGGTCGCGCCCGACCAGTTGTTGCTTATGAAGACGAATGATGGGCGGCGGATCGTGATCGAACTCGCTCCGCAATTCGCGCCTGTTCACGTCGCCAATGTCGTGCGCTTTGCGCAGGATCGGGCCTGGGACGGCGGAGCAATTATGCGTGTGCAGGATAATTACGTCATCCAATGGAGCGTCAGGGACGAAAAAGCTTCTTTGCCCACGCATTTCGTTGCGCACCCGCCTGCTGAATACGATCGCCCGCTTGAGGGACTTACATATCGTCCACTCGGCTATGCCGATCCTTATGCGACGAAAGTCGGGTTTGCGGATGGATGGCCAGTTGGCGGCGATGGAACGAGCGTGTGGCCGGCGCAGTGCTACGGTACTATCGGTGTGGCGCGGGATATGCCGCCTGATACAGGAAACGGACAGGAACTTTATGTGGTCAACGGTGAGGCGCCCCGGCAACTCGACCGAAACCTCGCGGTCGTCGGCCGTGTATTGGTCGGGATGGAGCACCTGGGGGCGTTACCGCGTGGCACGGGTCCGCTTGGGTTTTATACCGATGTGCGACAGAACGTCGGTATTCAAAGCGTAGTGCTTGCTTCGGACTTGCCGGTCTCCGAGCGCCCGAAGGTTCAGACAATGCGTGTCGAGAGTGCGACATTCGCGGCGTATCTTGCTGCGCGCGCCGCTAGGAGTGATCCGTTCTTTGTTCATCCTGCCCATGGCGTCGCACTCTGCAATGTCCCGGTGCCAGCACGCGAGGTGCTGTAGCCTTTAGGGGAGTGCGGTTCGTGATTGATCGGTCCAATCAGCTCTGATGCTCTGACATTACCTAATATGCCGAGCAGCAGCAGCATGGATGGGCGTGGCCGCTGGCTGGACGCACGCCCGAAGAGGCGTGTCATGATACGCCCACTCAACTCAAACAGGAATAATTCGGTTCTGACGTTTGACAGAGAGTCTCCAGTATGGCGGAAGTGCTTTCCAAAAATCCGTCTTCATCCGTTTTCCGTTGCGAGAAAACTCTCCTGCGGACATGATCATGTGAATATTTTTCAACGTTGCCACATTATCAAGATAATAACCTTATGTGGCATTTCTGGTATGGGATGATTGGATCATAAGTATGCGCAAAGCAGTCTCAGCCGCCGTGATCACGCTTCTGGCGTCTTCTGTAGCCTATGCCGCCCCCTTAGAAAATTATATTTCGTCTGCAATGACTGCTCCAATCCGCCAGGGCGACAGAGCGGATGATACACGTCGACACGGAGCTGAGATTGCTGCCCTGGCTGAGATCAAACCAGGCGAGCATGTTGCTGATTTTCTGCCGGGCGGTGGTTATTGGACCCGTATTTTCTCTGGTATTGTTGGCCCTGAAGGTAAGGTGCTGGATATCTGGCCAGCAGGCATGGTCGCTCCAGGATCAAAGGGCGAAATCCGCATGAAAGCGCTGGTCGGGGCACCAGGGACAGAAAACGTAGCGGCTGTCCCAGATGACCTTGCTCATCTCACCTTGCCAGCCCCCGTGGACGTATTCTTCACGTCCCAGAACCTTCATGATCTACCAACTCCATTTCTAGGCAACGTGGATATCACCGCATTCAGCAAACAGGTTTTCGATCTTCTAAAACCTGGAGGCCGCTTTGTTGTCATTGATCATGTGGCCGCTCCAGGGACAGGCCTCAGTGAGACGAACACTTTGCACCGTATTGATCCGGAAGTCGTCAAAAAAGCCATTCTGAATGCGGGCTTTACTTTGAAAAATGAGAGCAAATTACTTTCGAATCCTAAGGATGATCATCATCTCAAAGTTTTTGATCCTGCCATTCGAGGAAAGACCGATCAGTTCATCTTCGTATTTATCAAGCCGGCACTTTAATTTATCCGAATGGGTCTATTTGTTTGCCAAAGAAATAGACGACGTATTCACGTGTGAACGTCAGATTTTTCTCCTAAACTGCCTGTCTGCCCAATGACAAACAACAGACAGGCGGCTGTCACCTCATAGCCGACACTATCACGAGTAACCTTGTGACCCAGAAACGGCCGTCTCTGACTCCAAAGCGCAGCGCTCATAAACGCTTTGGAAATCCCGCGGCCAGATGATCGATAAACGCACGGACCGCTGACGGTAGACCCCGCCGCGTCGTAAATACCAGATGAACGATCCCTTCCGGCCCCGTCCATTCCGGCAGTACCTGCACCACCAAGCCCTTCTCCAGTGGCTCCCGAACAAAATGATCCGGGAGCCAGGCCACACCCAACCCCGCAATCGCCGCATCCCGTACTATGCCCATATCCTGCGAACCGAACCGGGGCATTCGACGTATTTCATGGGTCTCGCCATGGGTATTCATCAAAGGCCAAATGCAGTCTGTTGCCTCGTCGTTTGTTGTTAACAGCGATGCACTTCCCAGATCGTGCAGGGTTCTGATGCTTGCGGCTACACGCGGATGCGCGACTAAAACACGTGTGGAGCGTCCCAGTGTACGCATGGTCAAAGCTGCATCCGATGTCAGAGCCAGACGAACCCGTAACGCGAGGTCGATGCGCTCCCCTATCAGATCCACTGGCCGATCCACCGCAAGGAGTTGCAACCGCACCCTGGGATGGCGATCCAGAAAGCCTGTCATCAGATGTCCGATCACGGCAACCATGCCGGTTGGACAACTGAACCGAACGACGCCCGCTGGCTCAGCCTGGGCGGCGCTGATAATGGCCTCTGCAGCTTCTGCTTCATCCAGCATAGTCCGACAGCGCTCATAAAATGCTCGACCAAGATCTGTGACGCGAAAGCGCCTGCTGGACCGCTCGATCAGACGTGTACCAAGCCGGCTTTCCAGATCAGCGATGCGGCGGCTGAGTTTTGACTTCGGCTCGTGCAAGGCGCGCGAAGCGGCCGAAAAGCCGCCATGCGTTACGACCGCTACGAAATATGCATAATCGTTGAGATCCCGCCGCTCCATCGTTCTTCTTTCTGAACGCTGTGTGTCAATATTGCTATCTACAGCGATGATCGTTCCAATGTCATCTCTTTCCTACCGGCGCAAACAGAGCGCTGAGAATAAGGAACAGAACAATGACTTACGGATTTGATGGCAAGGTCGTGATCGTAACAGGCGGCACCAGTGGCATTGGTCTGGCCACCGCCAAAGCTTTCGCCGATGAAGGCGCCTTCGTTTTCATCACCGGCAGACGACAGGAGGCACTCGACGCCGCGGTCACTCGTATCGGTGGCAAGGTAACGGGCGTACGCGGTGATATGGGCCATCTGGACGACATCGACCGTCTGTATGACACCGTTCAGCAGACTCATAGCCAGATCGATGTTGTCTTCGCCAATGCCGGCGGCGGGGAATTTGCGCCCCTTGGTGCTATTTCCGAGGAACACTACCAGTCTACCTTCGACAGTAACGTCAAGGGCGTCCTCTTTACGGTACAAAAAGCGCTTCCCCTGCTGCGCGATGGGGCCGCGATCGTGCTGAATGCTTCAAATGTCAGCGCCGCAGGAACCCCGGCCCTCAGTGTGTATTCAGCCACAAAGGCAGCCGTACGCAGTTTTGCTCGAAACTGGATGCTTGACCTCAAGGAGCGCCATATTCGCGTCAACGCGGTCAGTCCGGGTGTGACCGACACGGCAGGTCTGAATGAGCTTTTTGGTGGCGGCGAACAGGCTAAAGAAACCAAAACCTATCTCGCCAGTCTGATCCCGTCTGGTCGTGTGGCCCAGCCGGAAGAAATCGCTCGCTCGGTTCTGTTTCTGGCATCTGACGAGGCCAGTTTCATCAATGGCATCGAACTCTACGTTGACGGTGGTCAGAAACAGATCTGAACGCCATCAAAACCGGCTTCGGGTTCATTGCGAAGACGGCCCTGAAACAGCTGTTACCCTCTAAATTTGGAAGAAATTAATCATGTCGTTCGTTACCACCAAAGATAATGTTGAAATCTTCTACAAGGACTGGGGCCCGAAAGACGCCCGTCCCATCATGTTTCATCATGGCTGGCCCCTCTCTTCTGACGACTGGGATGCCCAGATGCTGTTCTTTTTACAGCAGGGCTTTCGCGTGGTGGCCCATGATCGTCGTGGTCATGGACGCTCCGGGCAAGTCTCGGAAGGGCATGACATGGATCATTATGCAGCGGACACGTTTGCCGTCGTCGAAGCATTGGACCTTCGGAACGTCGTTCATATCGGTCATTCCACCGGCGGCGGTGAAGTCGCGCGCTATGTGGCCCAACATGGTCAGCCGTCCGGACGCGCCGCCAAAGCCGTTCTGGTCAGCGCTGTTCCGCCCCTGATGCTACGCACTGAAGCAAATCCCGAGGGACTGCCCATTGAGGTTTTTGACGGTTTTCGTGCTGCCCTTGCAACCAACCGGGCACAGTTCTTCCGCGATGTGCCAACCGGCCCGTTCTATGGGTTCAATCGCGAGGGTATCAGCCCGCAAGAGGGCGTCATTCAAAACTGGTGGCGTCAGGGCATGATGGGGAGCGCCAAAGCGCACT
Organism: Gluconobacter sp. Dm-73; assembly: GCF_018256215.1. Taxonomy (NCBI): domain Bacteria; kingdom Pseudomonadati; phylum Pseudomonadota; class Alphaproteobacteria; order Acetobacterales; family Acetobacteraceae; genus Gluconobacter; species Gluconobacter sp. Dm-73. Next base: position 8,626 of record NZ_JAERLW010000012.1, read on the forward strand.
ACGAGGGCATTAAGGCTTTTTCCGAAACAGATCAGACCGAAGACTTGAAGAGCATCACGATACCAACACTCGTGCTGCATGGAGAAGACGACCAGATTGTGCCAATAGCTGATTCAGCACTCAAATCTGTTGAATTACTCGCCAACGGCACCCTTAAAACCTATCCCGGCTTCTCGCACGGAATGCTGACGGTCAATGCGGAGGTACTCAATGCGGACCTCCTAGCGTTTGCTGAACGCTGATCAACATCGGCAGCCACGGCTTAATCGCCGTGGCTCTCTTGAGAGATCGGATCAAGGCTTGCCCGGAGCAGCATGCTGCGAAGTACGCCATCGCGTCGGATCAGGCCATGAAATAGAGCTGCGGTGATATGCGCCAAAACGAGACCAAACAGTAGAAAGGCCAGTAGGGTATGCGCCGACCGAAGTTCCGCCCAGAGTACCGGGTCGTGAGGAAGGATCGGTGGCAAAAGCACGGACTGACCCCATAGCGGGATGGGGTACCCCCCTGCCGACAACATCCCCCATCCAACAAGCGGCAAAACAATCATCAGCACATAAAGCAGGATATGCGATGCATGAGCTCCAATTCTCATCACCGGGGGCAAATCCTCCGGCAAGGAAGGTGGAGGCGTGTGCAGCCGGTTTCCCAGACGCAGCATAGCAAGGACAAGGATTGCGATCCCCACAGAGCGATGCAACGCCACCAGACGATAATAATCAGATCCAACGGTCGACGCCATGAACACACCAATGAAGAGCATGGCCAGGATCATGACGGCCATGACCCAGTGCAGGACGCGAGACGGCATGGTGAAAGATTTCACGTTTTTCATGACTTTTTGTCTTTCGCGTTGGTAGGCGGAACCGTCATTTCAGGCGAAACAGCAGGGGCAGTCGGCCGTTCGCCGGAACGCAGATAGAACGAGCGCATATAGGCCGCAGATCGGGCCTGTAGGATCGGATCGCCTGACAGCATCATGCCCTGGGGTAGGACAAGCGGGTCGAAAGTTATGCCGGTGCATGGGCCGTTTTCCTCACTCTTAATATCTGTAAGGGTCAAGGTTCCCGCATCGATCTGCCGATTATCCCGCGACCATTCCTTGCTCGGGTTATCAATCGCGTCGCCGCTACCCGCCACCGTCACCATCAGCCGCCATTGCAGGGGGTGAGCGTGAAGGTCATTGATCAATTGGCGGAAGAGGTAATCGTGATCGTCCGCGTGACCATCGGCCGGTGTGACGGGCTGCAAAGGTACCATGGACCAGCGCACGGCTGTTTTCGCGCCGTCTTTCGCCACGAACAGGAAACTGTTGAGACTGCGATAGGTGTCATCAGCAAAACCTGACGAAAGAGGCCGATGGGTGATCTGTGCGCCTGCCGCCTGCAACCAGGGATGAGCCGCCCGGAATGCCTTTATCCGCGCGGGGTCTGGTTTTCCTGTTGCCGGGTCAGGGCGCGACGCCTGCTGGAGGTCCTGAAACTCCTGCGGGGTCCGGACGGGAAAGACCGGGATGTCGTTGATGCCCATGCGCCACTCCTGACCACCGGGAGGCATCAGGCGCAGCGCCATGCTGCGAACCTTTGCCGGCGCATCGGCCTGAAAGGGCATACCGCCCGCGAGTGCGAAACGTCCGATCACGGGAACTCTACCCGGTTGGAGGACGGACGCCGCCGAAATCCTGGCAGCATTGCCGTTACCTTCGAACCAGCCCGTCACGCACACACCCTTGGCGTGATTGCGCCGAAAGCCGGGGTGCGTGCCGTCCACTGCACGCAGGGCATCCAGCAGGCTGGTCTGTGTCAGGCGATGGGGCGTCAGCCCGCCGCCGGCCCACAGGAAACTCAGCGCCAGGGCCGTCGGTGCCGCGATCACACCGAGCCAGCGTAAGGCTGAGGCAGAGGGCACGAGTGGCTTCGTTGCCATGGTTTTCGATCCTTTGAAAGCGTCTGATGGCAAGACGCCCGACAGAACGGATCTATTCCCTTTGTGCTGCGTGCATTGCGAAATATTTTGCAGTCGCCCTGTCCGGGCGGGAATAAACAGACGCCAGAGGCGTCTTCATCAGCAGCGATACCGGAAACCATATGAGGCACGTGCAGGATTGAACGGCGGTGATGATAGCAGGTTGCAGAACGCCATACCGGCCCTGAGACGGTATACCCGTGTGCTGACACGTGACCCGCATCAGGCCGACGATCTGGTGCAGGACTGCCTGGAGCGTGCCCTGACCCGGATGGATCAGGTGCGTTGTGGGCCGGACCTGCGGCCCTGGCTGTTCACCATCGCGCATAACCTCAATGTCAGCCATTGGCGGCGTCTGCGGCGTCTGGTTTCCTTCATGGAAACGACCGATCCGGAACCGATGCAGGAGGCGGGGCAGATTCCCCATCTGGAATGGAAGGAAGTGGCGGGCGCCTTCGAACGTCTTTCCGACGACCACCGACAGGTATTGATACTGGTCGGTGTCGAAGGGCTGGAATACGCGACGGTCGCGGACATATTGGGGGTGCCGGTGGGTACAGTGATGTCCCGGCTGTCGCGGGCCAGGACGGCCTTGCACCGGCTTGTCGAACATGAGGAGCTTCCCATGCTCAGGAGGGTAAAATGACACGGCCCGACCGCCCCGTGACTGAGGACGATCTCCAAGCCTGGGTCGATGATCTTCTGTCTCCCGAACGGCGGAGAACCGTAGAGACGTGGCTGGATACCAACCTCGATACACGAACGCGGGTCACGGCATGGCGTGCGGAACGCGATCTGTTGCGGGCGACGATGGATGCCGAACTCCGACAGCCCGTACCGGCGCGTTTCAACATCACCCGGCTGAAACGACGCAGAGCCCGCCGTTTCAGCATGCCGCAGATGGCAGCTTCTGTCGTGCTGGCCCTGTCTCTGGGACTGGGCGGCGGATGGATGCTTCGTGACCGGGAAGTGCCCCTCGGCCTGGCCTCCGTCGAGCAGGAGGCGACGATCGTGCATGACGCCGGTAAGGGCAGCACAATCTCGTCAGGCAATGTCGCGCAACTGGCGGCATGGGGCGGTCGGACGCTCGGGCGACCGGTTCGTCCCCCCGATCTGTCGGCAGCGGGTTATCAACTCACAGGCGGACAACTGGTCACGACGGATCATGGTCCTGCCTGCGTCTTTTTCTACAAGGAAGGTAATGGCAACCGGATTACCCTATTCGTTCGACCCATGTACGGCCATGACATGACGGCTCCCATGCGCCCTATGCGACATATGCCGGGCTATATCTGGGCGCAGGACGGGCTCGGGATCAGCATGGTCGCAGACACGCCTGATAGCGATCTGCATCGTCTCGCCAATCATGCCCGAGATATGATGGGGGAAGCGGGGTAACGGTCAGATTGCCCTTTTTGACCCAAACGGGACTTTCTGCTTTCCCCTGATCCGCCTGTCTGTTCAGCGATACAGGAGCAGACAGGCGGCAGTCGCCTACATCTCGATTATAGATCAGAAACGGTGCATAGCCTGAAAGCGGACTTCATCCAATTCGACAATAACTGTTACGGCACATCTCAAACCTGAACGATAATCTATACAAAATCATGCCCACTGGTTTCAAACGCTGTACGGGAGAACAACCCGTTTCCTTTCGTTAGCCCCAGTAAGAAAAAAACTACTCCGAAGGAGTATTGATTTTCTGCTGTCCAGAAGCCTCCTCTCGTGAGAAGGCATCGCAGATGGCGAGCCCTAACCCTTCATCCGACACCTACTTTTATCGGTTACAGCGTAGCTCGTATTCTGAAGACAGCAGACATAGCATTCATGGTTATGATAGCGTTCTGCCGCCTCGCAATGACATCTGTCATTCGTCGGATCATGGCTCTTCGCCTTTTGACGCGAGGATGCTGGGTAGCCGCGTCTCAATCCAGTCTGCAAGTGCGGAGACTTTTTCTGCCGCCTCCTGCCCCAGCGGCGTAAGGCTGTATTTGACATGGGGCGGGACCACATTAAGTGCGACCCGATCTACAAGGCCGTCGCTTTCAAGCCATTGAAGTGTCTGAGCCAGCATACGCTCACTCACTCCGCCGATGAGACGACGTAGTTCGCCAAAACGATGTGTCTCATTCTGTAGCGCAATCAGAACCAAAACTCCCCAACGACTGGTTATGTGCTTGAGGACCTCACGCGAAGGGCATTGAGCAACCATCAGGTCGCCTCGACGGAGTTGTGCCGACAGGGGTTCTCCCTGAACTTTTGAATTTTTCTTCATACTTACATTTATGTATGTACTTACGAATAAGAAGCAATAGTCCTATCCTTGGACACGTCACAAATGACGATCAGGGAAATAAGCCATGACGATAGCGATTAGCGGTGCGAGCGGTCAGCTCGGTCATCTTGTTCTCAACGCTCTTGAAGGCCGGACAAACGCGGGAAACATCGTTGCTCTCGCACGCACGGCGTCAAAAGTCGCAGTTAAGAGCATCGAAACGCGAGAATTCGATTACACGAAAATCGAGACACTCGTCCCAAGTCTGACGGGAGTGGAAACCCTGATCCTGATTTCGTCCAATGAAATCGGCCAGCGTGTCACCCAGCATCGCAATGTGATCACAGCCGCAAAGGCGGCCGGAGTGCGGACCATTCTCTATACCAGTGTCCTGCATGCGGACACGTCCGTTCTGTCATTGGCTGACGAGCATCGTGCGACCGAAGCCGACCTGAGATTGTCCGGCCTGTCTTTCACGATCCTGCGCAATGGTTGGTACACCGAAAATTATACTGGTTCCGTTGGAGCTGCACTGAAAGGAGGGGCTTTCATCGGGAGTGCCGGAGACGGTCGTATCTCTTCTGCGGCTCGCGCTGATTATGCACAAGCGCTTGCTGTCGTTGCAACAGGCCCGGGCCATGTCGGGAAAGTCTATGAACTCGCAGGTGACGATGCCTGGACGCTTTCCGATCTGGCGGCAGAGATCTCGCGACAGACCGGAAAGGATATTCCATACTGTAATCTGACTGAATCCGATTACGCCAAAGCGCTTATCGGAGCAGGTCTTCCCGATGGACTGGCACACGCCATTGCGGGTTGGGACATCGCCGCGTCACAGGGCGCGCTTTTTGATGACGGACGGCAGCTCTCGGCTCTGATCGGACGGCCACCGACGTCCCTTGCGGAGAGTGTTGCGGCAGTGCTTAAGAAATCGTCCGAATGATGTAAATTGCGAGGATGTCTGCTTTCGGGACTTCGTCTCTGGCAGACTGTCGGGTTGGGGTGCCCTTTAAGGTGGAGGGATCGAAGAACCGTTAATTGATGCGCTTGGCTCATAATGTCTGGGCTTTGTCGTTTGATTGACGGTTTTTCGGTTCGTTTTTGAACTGCGTTTTGAGCAGATCGGGGGCTATTACCCGCTGAATGACTACGCGCTCGCGTTCAATCTTTCGAGGAAGAGAAAGCGGCGCATGTTGTAGACGATATTGGCGAGCCCGATCCTCATGGTGGCTCGGGTGATGCCGACTGTTCGGACGAACAGCCCGGTCTTTGACTTCTGATCGACAAAGACATGCTCGACACGCGAGCGGACCACGGACTTGGAGGGTTTGAAACCAGCTCTGTGATTCCATTTGTCTGGTTCTGACTGAGGCAATGGCGCTATGAAGCAGGCTGGTTTCTTTGTGGATTTTGAGGTGCTCCGTCCTGATCTGGAGCAGGATTTGGCCTACTCAGACAGGAGCAAAGGCGGCCGTCCCCCGTTCGATCCGGTGATAATGTTCAGGATCCTGATGATCCAGACGCTGAACAATGTGTCTGATGCACTGACAGAATATCTGATCAACGATCGCCTCTCCTTCATGCGTTTCCTTGACCTGGGGCTGTCGGACCGTGTGCCTGATGCCAAAACGATCTGGCTGTTCCGCGAGCGTTTGACCCAGGCGGGGGCCATTGAAAGGCTGTTTGACCGATTTGACGCGACCCTGCGGAACGCGGGCTATCTGCCGATGTCGGGCCAGATCCTGGATACCACGCTCGTAGCCGCCCCAAAGCAGCGCAACACGAACGCTGATCCGGGCAGGGCGTATTCCTGAAGACTGGCAGGATAAGCCATCCAAATTGTGCCACAAGGGTCGCCATGCGCGCTGGACACTGAAGTTCACTAAAGCAAAGCGGCAGGATGACGGGACGATCCCCACAACGGATCTTGCCATTCCGTTCTTTGGCTACAAATCGCATGTTTCCATCGACCGGAAGTTCCGGTTCATCCGCAAATGGAAGACGACAGATTCCGCCGCCAGTGATGGTGCGCGATTGAGAGAGGGGCTGCTGGATAAAACCAATACGGCCTCAAGCGTCTGGGCAGACACGGCGTATCGCTCCAAAGCCAATGAAGACTTCATGGAAAAGCAGGACTTTGTCTCAAAGGTTCACAGAAAAAAAGCCGCATCTCAAGCCCATGCCCCGCCATATCCAGCGGTCCAATGCATGGAAATCGGTGATCCGATCACGCGTCGAGCATGTCTTTGCGGATCAGAAATCACAGACAGGGTTGTTCGTCCGAACCGTTGGCATCACCCGAGCCACCACCAGGATCGGGCTGGCCAATATCGTCTATAATATGCGCCGCTTTCTCTTCCTGGAGCGGATGAACGCGAGCGCGTAGTCCTCCAGCGGGGGACAACACCCGATCTGCTCAAAACGCAGACCGGATGCCATCGCAGAAACTGTCAATCAGTACGCCCAAAATCCAAAATCAGAACCAAGGCATATCAACAAACGGTTCTTCGATCCCTCCATCTCATTTCGAAAAAGAGAACTCTACCGCTCTTCAGTATTGGGAACAGAAAACTTATTCCAAGAAACGCTTTGAAGTGATATATTAGAATACTAATCTCGATTAGAGTAAAAAATTGTCTATTTCCGTCCTCTCACGTAGCGCCCTGTCTGATCTTTCTTTGTCTGAATGGCAAGGACAACCTACCGTTCAGCACTATACGACCTTGCTGCGCCTGATCGACGCTGCTGGCCCCTTACCGTTCTCTTTCGCTGAACCCGTCGTTCAGTGGGTTGTCGATGACAAGCCGGGCCAGATCACCTGGTACGGGACTGTCGAGCACCCGTTCCGGCCTCTGACGGACTATCCCCCGCTACAGCAAGACGCCCTGCTCAAAAACTTGACAGTCTGCCTGCAAAAGCTCCAGCGGGTCGCCAGCAGTCATCCGCAGAGCTACGCCACGCTTCTTGAAAAGGCGCTTTTTGTTCCGAACCTAAAAGCTGTTTTCACAGACGGAACCCAACTAATTTTGGCGCCGTGGGGCGCGCAGGATGCCACGCACCGGATTGATCCCGCACTCCCCGATACCTTCTCCCGCACCCCTCTGGGGGCTCTGCTTGAACCCTCCTCAAAAAACCCGGACTTCCTGAATACCTCCGCACCCCAAAAGGGGGCAACAGCCTCTTATCCGGCGCAAAAAGCAGATCCTTTTTCCGGTACGACATCGGTCGGGACCTCTTTCGAGGCGCGACTTCACGACGAGTCTTCTATCGTTACAGCGCCCTTCCCGGCTTCTTCCGCACCACTCCCCTGGCTTCTGCCGTTGTGGATACGCATCATTCTGCATGTCCTGACATTTACGGCATTTTTTGCTCTGGCTTTCTGGGCAGTTCTGGCATTCGCGAGTCACTCGAAACTCATCACCATGTTCGGTCATGTCATGTTTGGAACGCATCTATGAGCCGCCAATTCCTGGGAAAAACCACTGGACATGACGTCGTCGCGCTCATGGCACAGGGCCAGCGGGTCATTGAATACTGGCCTGATTTCTGCCGCCTGCTCACTCAGCATTTTGGAGTTGAGGGCACGTCGCTGCTTGCAGAACCAGCTTTTCACGACAATGGCAGCATTGATTGGTACGGCGAAACTGGAACTCCAATTCCACAGGACGAATTGCTCGCACAATACGAGGCCATTAAGACAAAAATAGAAGCGCTGGGAGCACACCCGGAGAAAGCCACCACGGACACGGACAGAACTTTCCTCAGTCTCTTGCTCTTTGCAATCCAGATTCCAAGCCCAGACTATCTGCGATCCGGCCCGAATGGTCCTGTGCTGATTGGCTGGGGCCATCAGCCCGTGACCACCCGAATCGAACAGGTCGATCTGAAAGGCTTTGGCAAGCGCCCGCCTCCACGTCCGAAGGCCGATCCTCCGGCCTCTGAAACCAAGACGGCAGCCCAGCCTCCGGTAACCATCTTGCCTCCCCCCCCAGAACCGCCCGTAATGCGCCTCTGGGGGCCATGGCAAAGCTGGCTTCAACTGTTCGCCAAGCTCGCCGGACTGGCATGCATTCTGTGGCTCTTATCCCGTCTGGGCGGATGGATTGGTTCTTGGATCTGTCATTATCCAAACTTTCCGCTCTGGATCACTCTGCCACTCGTCCTGCTTATTGGCCTGCTGCTTCTCCTGCTCCTTCCCTGGCGCACTTGGTCGGACTTCCGGCGCGTTGGCCGTGTCGGGGCACAGACAGGAATTTTGCAGATCGTTCTGGCCTGGGACGACCTCAATGACCTCGATCTCCATGTCCTATGTCCCGATGGTGGACGTATTTATTTTGGTAACCGGAGCCATGGAGGAGGAATGCTTGACCACGATGCAAATGCCAGAACGACCGGAGCCGTGGCACCTACCAAGCGAGCCGTTGAAAACATTGTCTGGCAGGGAGCACCTCCTCCCGGTCTCTACACGGTAGAAGTCGATCCTTTCTCGATGCCCATTTGCCCGCACACTCGCTTCCGTCTGACGGTACGCCATAACGGGCACGTGCTTGTGGCCAGACAGGGCATCGTATCGCAGACACGGGGCACGCTGTCGGTCTGCCAGTTCCGTATTTCGTCCTGATGCCCATTCTCGATCAAACCGGACCGCTGAATACCGTTGGCCATACGGCTTTTCTGGCTGCCCTCACTCAGAAATTCGGGCCAGATCATGCAGCGCTATTCGCAGTACCCACCCCTCACCCTCCCAACCAGACACTCTGGATCAAAGAGGGGCAAAACATCGTGCCGTTCAGGGATCTGCCTGAAACAACACGTCTGGAAGTCCTCCGCTATGTTGGAACCGCACTGTCCGACATCCGCCGCATGTCGCAGGTTGAAGAGGGAGATCTCAGAAGGCTCTTTCCCCAAGCACGGCGCATCCCGTCATTCGATTGTATTTATGTCGTCGATAGCCGCCCGGTTCTCAGTCAATGGGGCCTTGCAACAACACAGATCGATCCCCTCGCTGCCTATGACGATGGCCAGTTTCCGCTCATCCAGCAGACCCGACTTCCCACGCATCCTTCTTTATTGGTTTCGGGTCTGGCAGGTGCGCTACTGGGGCTTTGTCTGGCCTGTATCCTGACCTGGTTCAGTGCAACGACGCCTTATTGTGCCAGCGTGCCCCATCCTGCGGCATCAGAGCATATTGCAGTTAACGAACTGCCGCAGGGCGCGTGGGAGCAGCACGACCTTTCGGTTATGAAGGGGTGCTGGTTCCGTATCAGCAACATGAAGACCGAGAATATCCAGTCCAGTGCGGTTCAAAGTGTTGCAAAATGGACGTTCTGCTTTTCGGAAGACGGCTCACGTGGGCAGCAGCACCTAACCTATACGGATGGCAGCATGTGCACGGGCCCGATCTCCGCTGCTTTCGAAGACGATACACTCGCCGTAAAAGCCGAACGCTGTTACACGGCCCCCCATACCTTTCTGGTCCGCACAATTTTTCGCTGTACGCGCGGGCCGGAAGGACAGGCAATTTGTCCCGGTCATGATGCGGACCCTGCCGTTCCCGACTATACTGATCATAAGCATAAAATTGCTACCGGCGTTTTTCAGCGAGAGGCACCCTGATGAGTGCGCCTCTGATCCTGTGCCGGGACGCACGACCGGCCGATGCTCTTTTCGCGCGTCAGATTCATGATGCCGTTCTGCTCAGGCTTGGGGCTGCACATGCTGCCCTCTTCTCCTTACCACAATCCGATGTCTCGGCCACCGGCACGGAATGGATGACGACCGGCACACAGGCAATTGCCGCCGAAGAGCTACCGACCACAACACGAGAAGCCCTCTATGCCCATGCCGGGTCTATTCTCGCGGACCTCCGGCGGGTCGCCCAGAGCGAACCAGGCATTCTCCGCACCTATGCAGACCGTCTGCGCTCCTTTCCGGATCATGGCAGTCTGTTTGTGGTCGACGGTCGGCCCGTTCTAGCCCGATGGGGACAGACGCCCTATACGCCAACCTGGGTGTCTCGGTTCGATGATTTCCGTCCCCCCCAAGCAGCACGCGTTTTATTTCCGGCTTCCCCTAACCTTCTGATCACAGCTTTGGTGGCCATTCTCTTCGGCCTGATCGCTGCTGCGATCCTGATCTGGACACTCCCCCAAAACGGACAATGCCTTCTCGCAGACAATATTGCACGCTGGAAGCACCATGATCCAACCGTTATGGCAGGCTGCTGGGAGCGCGCGAACAACATGAGTGCAGCCAGTAACGACGTTCTGACACCGAGTGATTATAAACTCTGGGAAGTCTGCATGAAGCCGGACGGACAGAACGGATCACTCCGGCTGGAACTCGCCAACCAGGCCCCCTGTACCGCAAAAGCGACCTCCCATTTCGACGGCGACAAGACCGTTCTTGAGACCGAAGCCTGTCAGCTTCCATCTCTGATCTATCTGCCGCGCACCCTGACCTGTCATCAACACGACAGCGGACATATCGCGTGCATCATTCATGTTGATGCTCCTCTGAGCGAACTGCCAGCGGGGTATCATCAGGCCCATGAGGGATTGCTTGAGCGGATCAAACCGGAGTAAATCAATGACACATTCCGCAATAAACCTCCCGGAGCCGTTCTGATGTCTGGCAACCTGATTTCCCTGATTCCGAACAGCCTGATCCAGTTTGAAACACACGATCTGGATGCGAAAGGCTGGGGCAACGGCCGCGTCAGTTTCTGGGAAGAACCCTCTGAGCATAATGCCAGCTCCGATGCGACAGATGCTCCCGAGTTTACACTGCGCATGCTCGAACGTGATCCCGATACGGGAGACATGGTCTTTTTCAGCAAAGGTCGACTTCATAAGGTGCCCGATGACTGCGGCTATGCGATCGGACGCAAAGACGTCTTTGAAATGTTTGAAAACCAGTGGGTGCCACTTCCATTTCTGGCCATCATCGGCGACGGTGACAGAGAGAGTTTTCGCCCGGGGCCATCAAACTGGGTGCGCGGCCGCCTGCGGCGCACGGAAGACCCCGATACCCTCGAGGGGGAGAAAATTTTTCTGAACATTGCCTTCGATACGACACTGGCCTCGTCTGACGAAAACAGCTCCTATCTGGCACCAACGGCCGAAGACGAAAGCCGGGAACAGCGATATGCCTTCGTTTCGGAACCGCACAATATAAGTTGGCTTCTCGACAGTGACTGGCTCAAGGACTGGATTAGCGAACTATATCGCGTTACGCAAAGTGCCATTCCAAAACGCCGCCGCCCACGAACCGACGATGAAGACGAACAGCTTCCGGTTCTCAAATTCCAGGCCATTTATCAGACCTTTCTGAAGTTCCTGTCTGAAGCGACACCGCCACTCCCCGACGTCCGGCTCCTGAGCATCAAGGATCAGAAACCCGTTGATGTCGATCTTGTTCTCGATCTTGGAAACTTCCGGAGCTGCGGTATTCTGATCGAAGAACATCCCGGAGAAGGGCGCCGCGAAGCAGACAGCTACGTTCTTGAACTCCGTGATCTCGCCTCGCCGGACCTCACCTACAGCGACCCGTTTTCGAGCCGGATCGAATTTGGGCGTGCCCTGTTCGGATACGACATCTATTCTCGCCGATCGGGCCGTCCCCATGCTTTTTCATGGCCAAGCCCTGTCCGGACCGGTCTGGAAGCAGAACGAATGATGGGCGCCCGGATCGGTACTGAGGGTCTGTCCGGACTTGCCACGCCGAAACGTTATCTGTGGGACACCCGTCCGTCCGATCAAGGATGGCGTTTCAACAATGGCAAGGGCGCAACAGGACAGATCTCGGACCCACCGGTTAATGGGCCGTTCCGCCGAATGCTCGCCGAAACACTCGAAAAAGGTCGCTATCGCGCCGCACCTGAAGATCGAAAGGCTGTCAACCCCATCGGCCCGGGTGTCATGTCCCGTAGCATGCTGTTTGTCCTGATGCTGAACGAGGTTCTGGTTCAAGCTATGGCCTACATGAACGCACCGGGGTTCCGCTCCCGCCGCCGCGACAGTGGCCGGGCGCGTCGCCTGCGCTCTGTCATGCTTACGATGCCGCCGGGAATGCCCGTCGCAGAACAGAGAGTCTTTCGTATTCGCGCCGAAGCCGCGATCTCGTTTGCCTGGAAAGCCGCCCAGCAGTCTGGTCCGCAACCTGCTCTTCGGGCAGGACTGGACGAAGCCACAGCAACCCAGATTGTATGGCTCCACAACGAAGTCACTCAGAGATTGGGCGGCCATGTCGAAGCCCTGTTCGAACTGTACGGCCAACCCACGGCCGAAGGCGAAAAACCGGCTATTCGCGTTGCCAGCATCGACATTGGCGGCGGCACCACGGACCTGATGATCACGACCTACACACTTGAAGGCGGGGATGCCCTCTCCCCTCGGCAGGAGTTCCGCGAAAGCTTCAATATCGCTGGCGACAACCTGCTGGAACGTGTGATCGCAACTGTGGTGATCCCACCACTTGAAGCCGCCCTGACCAAAGCGGGCGTCCCGTTGGCGGACCAGCTCCTGAACCGCGCCCTGAGCAAAGACCATGGCAATCAGGACGAAAAAGACCGGCACCGTCGCAAGCTGTTCGTCTCGACGGTTCTAGAACCGGCGGCTTTGCATGCGCTTGAACTGTATGAACAGATTGATAACTGGCAGCAGGGACCGTTGGGGAGTTTTCCTCTCGGAGACGAGACCCTGCGCAAGGCCGATGCCGACCAGCGCACGCGTTGCGTTGCCTTTCTGCACGAACAGATTGCCGCCCATCTGCAAGACCAGACCACATCTTTTGAGGCGAAATCATTCGATCCGTTCAGCATTGAAATTCAGGTCGATACCGAAACCATAGACCGCGCCATCCGCAGCACCCTGGAGACCATCATTTCCAGCCTGACCGAAAGTGTCTGGGCCTATAACTGTGATGTACTGCTCCTATCGGGCCGCCCGTCCAAACTGCGCCGGGTACGCAGTCTCATTACGGGGGCCATGCCCGTAGCGCCTCACCGCATTATTGCCATGCATGACTATACCGTCGGAAAACATTACCCATTTTCAGACTCGCTCAACCGAATCAACGATCCAAAAACTACCGTCGTCGTCGGGGCGGCCCTGTGCGTTCAGGCTGAAGGCAAGCTCCAGAACTTCGTACTTCGTACCAAGAGCCTCGCGATGCGCTCGACCGCCCGCTTCATTGGCAAGATGGACAAGTCGAGCGAAATCCGGAACGTCAATATGCTGCTGGAAAATGTTGATCTTGGCGGCCCTCCCGCCGGGGATGAGGTTGGGTTCTGCCTGAAGGATTTTGGCGGTTCTACCATGATCGGCTTTCGGCAGCTTCCCCTCGAGCGCTGGACCACAAGCGCGCTCTACTGCGTGGAATTCGACCTGAGCCAACAGAAACACCTCGCCGAATGCGCTATGCCCCTGACCGTTACTCTGGAACGCAAGTTCATTGAAGACGACGAAGATGAAAGCGGTGATTTTTCCAATCGCGAGATGTTTGAAATTACCCGCATTACAGACGCCAACGACGAGGATCACAGTCTGAGCCTTGTTAAACTGCGCCTTCAAACGACCCTGACACCCGAAGGTCACTGGCGTGATACCGGCTGTCTGATTCTGAAATGAGTATGCCTGTGACCCTCGCTTCCCAAACCCGCACCCTTGCCTCTCTGGCGACCACATGTGCCGACTGGGTGCAGCACCATGCTGCGGGAGCAAGCCCTTCCTGTCGTGCCGCCCTGCGCCGCGAACGCCGTCTGGCGCACCGGCTTCAGGCTGCGGCCTCCCGCCCCGCCGCTGTCGCAGTTTACGGGGCGTCCCAGGCTGGAAAATCCTATCTGATGTCGAGCCTCTCCAGTCCTGCAGAGGGACCGCTGCTTATCCGCTACGGTCAGCATACGCTCGACTTCCTGATGGACATGAACCCACCCGGGGGCGATGAGTCGTCTGGACTGGTTTCGCGCTTTACCCTCAATCCTCCAGCCGCACCGGCCAACGCTCCCCCCATTCCCGTCCGCCTGCTCTCGGTGACAGACATCATCCGGATCGTCGGTAATACGTTTCTGTCAGATTTCAAACTGATCGGCATCAAGCCAAGGGAATGGCGCGAGACGTCACAAATGCTGGAAACCCTTCCCCGGTCTGCTGGCGGGGGTATTTTCACCATTGATGACATCGAAGTTCTGGAGGAATACTTCACTCGGAAGTTCGGAGACCGCATCTGGCTGTCGGTCCTAGGCGAACCCTACTGGGATTGGCTTGCCGCCGCTGCGCCAGAGCTTCCTTTGCAGGCCTTGATAACCGCCCTGTCTCCGCTGTGGGGGCAGACACCCGAGCTGACCACCTATGCCACCGAGCTGGTTTCGGCCTTGCTTTCGCTTGGCCAGGTCAATCTCGCCTTCTGCGACGTTGAGGCGCTGGTCCCGCGTTCAGACAGCATTCTGAACGTCTCCACGCTGTTTCGCCCTCCCATGGGCATGGCCCCTTTGCGGCTAGTCGGTGAAAATGGCTCCACCGTCACGCTGCCACGCAACATCGTCTCGGCCATCGTTTCCGAACTCGTCGTTCCCATGGCTCAGAGCCGCTGGGAGTTTGTGAAAACGACTGATCTGCTCGACTTTCCCGGAGCCCGGTCCCGCCTGGAAATCCGCGAACTATCGGATGTCGCAGGGGTCTGCGGAAAACTGTTCCTGCGCGGCAAGGTCGATTACCTGTTCGAGCTGTATCAGGCCGATATGGAAGTCACGTCCACCCTACTGTGCGTGGCGGATTCAGCTCAGGAGGTGACCGGGCTTCCCGCCATGATCGAGGGGTGGATCAACGACACGATCGGCAAAACGCCCCGAGAACGTAAAAATCAGGCTGATGCGCTGTTCGTGATCCTGACGAAATTCGACCGGCAGTTCGAGGAAAAGGGCGGGGCAGACGAAAACAGCAGCGATGTCTGGGACAAGCGTCTCGAAGCATCCCTCATCAATTTTTTCGATGCCCCCTGGGTAACGGAATGGAAGCCCGGCCAACCGTTCAATAATGTCCAGTGGCTGCGCGCTTCAACTGTTGGGAGCCTGTATCGCCGCGACGCCCAGAAACGCGAAACCGAAATGCTTCCCGAAAATCATCTGCGGGTTGAGAGGCGCCGCAACTCGTATCTGGCCAGCACGACTGTGGATCGGCATATCCAGCATGCCCCCCGCGCGTTCGATGAGGCGATCCGGCCAAATGACGGTGGCGTCAGCTATCTGGCCGAGCGGCTGAAATCGGTTTGCGAAAGCAAAACCAAGAACGAACAGCTCGCCGCCCGCCTCAAGGCCTGCACCAGCAATCTTCTGTCCCTCATGCGGCCTTTCTATCACGATCCGGCCGGAATAGAGTCCGGCGCAGAAGCCCGCAGAGCCGCGTCTGAAATCGCACAGGCCTTGCTGAGCCTGCACCGCAATCGTCTGTTCGGAGCATTCCTGCTGCGACTGGAACTGGACCGCTCTGCAATCATCGAACAGTGGCGCGATTTCAGCAGCACGATCCATCATACCCCGCCGCCCGTGCCCGTAGATGATCTGCTGGGGGACATCCTGGGCGATGCGATCCCAGTTTCCGCCCCTCAGGAAGACCAGCATGACCGGTTCGCCAGCCTGATTATCGAACATTGGATCAACGACCGCCTGTTGAGCCTACTGGCGCATCCCGAACAGCTTGCGGTCTTCAATCTGGACCTGTCTGTTGCCCGGCAGTTCATTGATCGCCTTCAGAAACTAGCCGAAACCCTGAACCTGCGCGAGGCGATCGCACAAAGGCTGCGCCTTCAGTGCAACCATGTCAGCACGCTGAACCAGTCCGGTGAAAAACAGGCGCTCATCTGTGCGGAGTTGATCGGCCGATTCGTAACCTATCTCGGTTATGCCAATCTGGCGTCGGAGGCCCGCCCCCGTCAACGTAACAGCGACATCGCCATTTTCAGCGCTCCACCCACACCCCGTGACTATCCGGTCCTGAGCGAACAACCTTCCGTCTATCTCGATACCTTCTTTCGTGACTGGGTACTCGCTCTGCGCTCCCGTTTCGAAGAGGGTGGCCCACAGTTTGATGTGGATGCCAATCATGCCCTTGAAGCGCTGCTTTCCAGACTTGAGACCTCACCGCTATGAACACTGAACTGCACGTTTCTGCTAGCCACGAAGTTGAGGAAGCCATCCTTCACCTCCCCGGCCGGGCCGCGGATGCCAGCCGGGAGCACGTGACGATCCGTGCGCCGGATTATTTTCCTGAAAGTCGGGCTACAGGCCGTCTCGAAGCCCAGGGGGCAGATCTTCTGGTGCATATCCCCCGGGAATTCGCGACCATGTTCGAGGCCAATGCGAGCTATCAGCTGGAAATCCCTGAACTCCAAATCGTCGGCGATGTCTTCGACTGGCCTGTACTGCGCGCCCGTCCCATCGTAGTCGAACCTCGTCCCGTCATACTTCCAAAAAAAATTACGACGAAACCCACTTCGGAAGAGGATGAAATGATCCATTCCGAAATACCCGTCGGGCCGCCTGAAAAAAAGACCGAACGCAAACACCTCGTTCCTGTTCTGGGTGGGGGGGTGATCGGGCTAGGCATTCTGGGATTTCTGGCATTTTATCTTCTGCATCACCCCATCCTCCCCGGCCAGGATAAGGTCGCCTCTTCTCGCAGTCCGATCGCCGCGCCCCTGAATGCGACCGCACCGGACAGCGACCCCTTCGCCAACAAATCCGTGCCCGATGTGATCCGAGAGGCAGGAACAGCCGTCCAAATCAGGCAAGAAGGTGAAACCCGCCTGAAAAACGGCAAGACGGATGATGGTGTCCTGCTACTGGAAGCCGCCGCAGATCGCGGGGATACTCCTGCCATGAACCATCTGGGACATCTTTACGATCCGACGACCTTCGATCCGAAAGGGCCTATCCCCAGCCCGGATGTGCGTGAATCCGCCCATTATTATCAATCGGCCGCCAAGGCCGGCGACACGAGCAGCGCACAGGACCGTGCCCGCCTCCATACCGCCCTGCAGCAGCAATCTGCCAACGACGACATGACAGCCCAGCTTGCCCTGAAGGATTTTTGGCCATGATCCCGGACGTTCGCCAGATCGCTAGAGCCACTCTATGCAGCCTTTCGCTGCTTGGACTGGCAACCGCCGTACACGCCGCCACCCCGCTCTTGCAGCCGGGGAAACACACGCTCTATCAGCGGATCATTACCCGCCCCGGCGCATCTCTCTTCAGTGATGCGAGTGGAAAAGACGCAAAACCACTGCCGGGCTTCGAAGTCTTCTATGTATTCGGTCGCGCTCAGGGACGCGTTCAGATCGGAAGTTCGGCCCAGGGCCCGGTTCAGGGATGGATTGATGATGACCACACAATCCCCTGGGCACACACCATGGTGGCAACCTTCACAAATCCCGCGGGCCGCAACCGCGCGCTTTTCCTCGACACAGCTCAACACGAGGAAGATCTCCTGTCCGCTGCGGACTCTGCGGCGCGCGTCGATGCTCTGACCAAGGGTGTTCAGGCTGGTCATTCAGCGCCGGTCGTCGCTATGGAACCGGAAAATTTCGTCGATCCGTCCAAGAATTTCTATTTGCTTCCCGTGCTGGATGCCACGCAGATCGAGCGGGACAGTGGTCCGGCAATCAGAATGCTACATGTCATTTCCGCCTCCACGACTACGGGCAATACCGCCCGGACAGCATCGCCAGAGACCCTGAAGCAGTTCAAGGCCGGGTTGGTCTTCGTCATCGACACAACAGCCAGCATGCAGCCTTATATCGACCAGACGCGAGCTGCGATTTCCAGCATCATTCATTCCGTCCAGAATACGGCGGTCTCGCAGAATTTTCGCTTCGGCCTCGTCGCCTACCGCGACAGTCTCGCAGACACGCCTAGGCTGGAATACGCGACAAAACTCTACGCGTCGCCAGATTTTTCCCAGTCTCTGGATGCAATCCTTCCGGCCATTTCCACGGTTCACGACGCCAGCGTGTCCTCCAGCAGTTTTGATGAAGATGCGATTGCCGGTGTAAAAACCGCAGTCGATCAGGTTCCATGGCAGACGTTCAACGGCCGTTATATCGTTCTCATCACCGATGCCGGGGCACGAAGCAATGACGACCCCCATAGCCTGACGCATCTCAACATCGAGGATATGAACCACCTTGCCGCGTCAAAAGGCATTGCCTTGTTTGTCATTCATCTGCTGACCCCAGCAGGGAATGCGGCGAATGATCACGGCAAAGCCGCAACGCAGTATCGAAATCTTTCGAAGTTCAACAATGCTGGCAGCCTGTATTATCCTGTCCCGGGAGGTAGCCCGGACGCGTTCCGGCCTGTTATCCAGACCATGTCTACCTCCATGCTCCAGCAAGTGGCGGACATGACCGGCCGCCCCGTCGCCGGACTAACCCCGCAGGATGCGAAAGTCGATACGAAACTCTCAGTCGTCAGTCAGGCCATGCGTCTGGCCTATCTTGGCGACACACAGCACACAGCCGCACCGGATATTATCAACGCGTTCACCTCCGATCGTGATCCAGCCGATACGCTGCATAGAACCCTGAACATCCGTGTGCTCCTGACACGCAACCAGCTCTCCGATCTCGCCAACGCCCTTCAGCATATTCTGGATGCCGGGCTAGCCGGTCGAACCGCACCGGAAAATTTCTTCACCCAGCTTCAATCTGCCTTTGCGGCTTCGGCCCGTGATCCAAATGCTTTCTCGCATATCGACACGATCGGCCCGCTGCTTGGCGAATATCTGGATGGCCTGCCGTATAAGTCCGACGTAACATCTATCACACAGGAATCATGGCTCGCCATGGGCGCCGTCGGACAGCGTACCATCCTAAACAATATCGCAAGTCGTCTGCGTCTTTATCAGGAATATGAGTCCGACCCGTCATTGTGGGGGCAGATCGGGCAGTCTCACGATGATGGAGAGCGCGTCTATCCGGTACCCCTGGAAGCGTTACCTTGAACCCCGACCAATCCCTGCTCTTTGCAGAAAACCTATCCTGGCAGGCACCGGGACAAAATTTCACGCTTGAAGTACCTCATTTTCGCCTGAACCCAGGCGACCGTTATGCGGTCGTAGGGCCATCGGGCTGTGGCAAAAGCTCGCTTTTGGGGCTGCTCTCCCTTTCACTTCGTCCAGACCGTGTCGAGGTGCTGGACATTATGGGCAGTCCCACGGCATCCCTCTGGCGCGTACCCGGACAGGGGCGTCTGACCGCCCTCAGGGCGCGACATATCGGGTTCGTTCCGCAGATGAGCGCATTGCTGCCCTTCCTGAACGTCGAAGCCAACATTCATCTACCACTGGATGTTATGAACATTAAAAATCCTCATCACATCAACGATCTTATCGAATGTCTGGGCCTTGTCTCCCTACGGACAAACAGACCCGCTGCACTGTCGGTCGGGCAGCGCCAGCGTGTCGCCATTGCCCGCGCACTTTCGCATCAGCCTGATATCATTCTTGCCGATGAACCTACTGCGTCCCTGCATCCAGAACAGGCAACACATGTCATGACACTCCTGCATCAGCAGGCTGAACGGCACGCAGCTGTTGTTATGGTGACGCACGACGCCGAACGCGCGGCGGCAGCCGGGTTCACGCTGCTTCCAGTCTCGATGAACGGTTCTACGACCCAGATCGCTACAGCATGACAGACCGGCGCTTCATATTTCATGACATTCGTCTGGCGGCCCGTCTGGCCTGGTACGATCTTCTATCCGAAAAAATTCTGGCACTGTGCCTTATCATCGGTCTGGCAGCGACGGCAGCCCCCCTGATTATCCTGTCAGGCCTGCGAGGCGGACTTGTTGAAGGATTGAGAACCGTCCTTCTGGAAGACCCGCATGTGCGTGAGATTTCCAGCGCCAGCAACCGGGATTTTACAGCAGGCTGGCTGGATAGGCTGCGAAAAGAGCCGGATGTCGTTTTTGTCATGCCCCGAACACGCACTCTTGCGGCCAGTGTTCTGCTCGTTCCGCCCGGCCGCCCCTTTGCGGGTCGACGCATCGAACTGATCCCGTCCCACGCGGATGATCCCCTGACCACACCCGCGACGATGCCCGCAGACGAAAGCACCATCCTGCTTTCCGCAAGTGCCGCCGCCTCTCTGCATATTCAGGCGGGTGATCTCCTCGAACTGCATGTCACCCGTCTAGGCCTCGGCCCGGAAACAGTTCGGATTCCCCTGCATGTTCAGGCGATTACCCCGCAACGCGCCCTTAACCGGGATGCAGCTTTCGTATCGCTGCGTCTGGCTCAGACCGTAGAACTATATCGAGAGCACTCTCTTTCATGGTCCGATGCTTGGGCACAGGCGGCCACGCCAGCCCCGTCCTATCCCGGCTTCCGTCTCTATACCCGGCAGATCAACACCATCCCCGCCCTTGACACCAGATTGCGTGCAGCAGGCGTGGATATCTCGGATCGGGCGCAGGATGTCTCGGACCTTCTTCTTCTGGACCAGCGATTGACCGTGCTGTTCCGGCTGACAGCCCTGCTTGGAGTGACCGGTTTTTTCGCCAGTCTCACCGCCGCGCTATGGGCCAATGTGGAACGCAAACAACTTTCTCTCGCAACCCTGCGCTTTCTCGGCGTACAGCGTCTAACGATTTTTCCCGTCATTCAGGCACAAATTCTCGCGCTGACCGGTATTTTTCTGGCTCTGACAGGTGCGCTGATCGTAGGCAGCGCCATCAATCATGTCTTTGCAGAGACCCTGCCGCCCGGACATACGCTGTGCAGAATCGGGGCTGGTCTGTGGCTTGAAACCTGCCTCACAACCGCTCTGGGAGCTTTTCTGGCCGCCCTGGCCGCCGCCCGAAGCCTTCGCCGCATTGATCCCTGGGAGGGAGTCAGCACACCATGAAAACCCATCACACAGCCCTGCTTCTGCTGGGTTTCGCACCCGTGTTGTCTCTACAAACGGCTGCCGCACAGAGTTGGGACAAAAAATTCGTCGACCCACATCCCCTGCCGGATGATCTGGTTCTGCCTATGCCCTGCGGTGGCGCAATGACGTTCCGTCCCGTTGACGTTCCGACAGGAGACAATCTACTCGATGACGATGCCATTATTCTGGGCAGAAGCGATCCACAGGATGGCTACAACGAGTTTATGCGCCACGCCTATGTGGCTGCCCCTTTCGCCGTCAGCCAGCATCCGGAATTGCGCCGGTACTATCTCGGCAAATATGATGTAACCCAAAATCAGGCTGAAAGCCTGAGTGGAACCTGCGCGCCCCCTACCCTGGATGGACAGCATCCCAAGACGCATATTTCGTGGGATGAGGCCATTACCTTCTCCACGAAATATTCAACGTGGCTTCACACCCAAAAGATTCCGCTGCCAAACCATGACGGAGCAACCAGCTTTGTGCGTCTACCCACCGACGACGAATGGTCTTATGCCGCCCGTGGCGGCATGCATGTCAGCCCGACCGATTTCATGGCTCCCACATGGCCCATGCCGGAAGGTGCAGACCAGTATATCGCAGCAGGGCCAGACCTTGGCGGCATGCAGCGCGTCGGGCAGATGAAACCAAACCCGCTGGGTCTGTATGATATGCTTGGGGAAGCCAGCCAGATGATGCTGGAGCCGTACCGCCTCAACCGCGTTGGCCGCCTTCAGGGTCTGGCTGGCGGAATTCTGGTCTGCGGTGGAAATTACCTGTCCAACCCCGATGAGATTACGACCAGTTCACGCGCCGAAGTTCCGCTTTATAGCCCGCAGACGGGTGAACCAACCCGATTGCCTGAAATGGGATTCCGCCTTGTTCTGGCGACAGATGCTATCGGCTCCCTTCACGGAACGGAACAGGCCCAGAACGCTTTCAACACCCTGATGAACAAAACCCTGCCTGCAAGTGCAGACGCCCAGACCGCGCTTGCAGGCCTTCAGAAAAACACGACTGACCCGGCCACACTCAACGGTCTGAAGCTGATCCAGACCGCCATGGCCAGCGACTCCCGTGCCCGTTTCGATGCAGATCGTCAGGCGCTGGCCGCACAAATTCAGGCACTAGTTGCCCTAGCAGCGGATATCTGGGAGGTCGACCATGCCATACAGCTTATTCAGAAATCGGCCGATATTCTGAAGTCGCAACCAACGCCTCTGACACCGGCCCAGACCGCACAAATCGCAAATCACCTTCAGGCCAGACAGACGGAGCTTGGAGGCGCCATCAATGGTTACATCAGTCTTCTTCAGGCCGTAACGAACAGTCAGGCCCTGCCCGATCTCTCCGCCATCACAGCACAGCAGGCAGATGCTATCAAAGCACTTCAGGATGATCGGGCAATACAGTTCCTGATGGTTACTGCTCAGAACATTCAAAGCAGTCATTCCGGAAAACTCCCTACAGGGCAGACTATAAAATCGCAGATCGAAGCAATTCATTAATTCTTTTCGTGTAAATTTTCACTTCCCAAGAGAATGCTTTTTTCTTATTCACAATGAAACATTATGTAAAAAGGTTGCTCCGTGTCACTTTCGCCCTTTCGTATCTCCGCTGCTTCTGTTGCTATGTGCGTGTTTGTTTCCGGATGCGCTCCTTCTTATGATTCCTCACTCACACCGGAACAGAACCGTCTGCGCCAACGCTCTGCCCAGCAGAACAATATGATTGGAGAGGGCGCCGCAGTGCTCGGTGGCCTTGCTGCTCTTGGTGTTGGCCTGGGAACGGGAAGTGTCAAAAATGCAGCCCTCGCCGGTGCAGCCGGCGCTCTGGTTGGCGGGGCTGTAGGCGCACTTGTTGCTAATCGTGCCCAAGCTCAAGAGCTGAGCGAAGATCAGGTTAAATCGCAGATCGCCACCGAACAAAAAAATATTGCACAAACTCAGACTGACATTCAGGATGCACAGAAAGAACTTCTGGAAACGCAGAACAATCTGAAACAGCTCCGTCAACAGCTAGCTCAGGGACAGATTTCTGCTGAAGCCTATCAAGCCAAGATTGCCGGTTATCAGAAAGATGTGCAGGCTCTGCAAAATCTTGCCAGTATGCGGCAGAAGCAGGCAGACAGTATGAAGTTGATTGCCGATGCACACGGAAATTCTAGTGCAGCCCTTGCCTCCCAGCAGAGCGCGGCTCAGTCAAAGCAGCTCGCAGAGGTTGCGTCCATTATGGCTCAGGACGTCGGACAGGCTGAACCAATGCCTGCCGCCAAAGCCTGAATTTTCATTCTCCAAAGGGCTGCCTCGTGATGTCGCATCGGAAATTTACGATTCTTCCCCTTTTTGGCGCACTCTGTTTGAGTGCGTGCTCTGCCCAGCAATGTGACCCGACCACCGCCAATCTTTTCTCAGGTATCGGATGTTCGGTCGGGAATGGCTACCAGCAGCGAAACCAGCAACTGCAAACAGCACGTGATGCCTGGCATGAGCGCGCGCAAGCGACCGCTAACGAGAGCGCGGCCCTCAACCAGTCCTTAGCGGAGACACAGAAAAGCGTTGCTCAAACACGAACTGAGCTACAAGCTATGAACAGTCGCATCGGTGGATACAGGAAGCGTTTAGCCAAAGCTTCCAGTTCGAAATCCTCTGCCTATCTTGCCGCACAGAAGAGTCTTGCAAATCTGGAACAGATTAAAAACCAGGCTGCTGCCAATCCGACAGCAGAACAACTTGCCCGGGTTAAGGCCGCCGAGCAGGAAACACAGGATGCTGTTGATCTTGTCGCCACACGCTAGGTATTTAATTCCCGGATTTGATGGATTGATGATGAATCTTTCTGGCTCTGAAGTCCATATTTTGCAGACATATTCGTAAGGTGTGAGGCCACTGAGGGTCTTGAGCCTTCGCCCGGAGTCATAGGCTGCCATGAAGTCGTTAAGGTGTCTCCTCAGCTGCTCATGGTGACCCTGCCCCGAACCTGCCCTCAGTTCTGAGTTAGGGTCTGTGGGTTGCTGTATGCCTTGGTGGCGTGACGAGCGAAAGCCTGTGGCGTCATGCCATTGAGGCTGGTGTGGGGTCTGACGGCGTTGTAGTCGGCCCGCCAGTCCTCGATGACCGTCCGCGCGTGGGCGATGTTACGGAACAGATGCTCATTGAGGCATTCGTCACGGAACCGGCCGTTGAAACTCTCGACGAACCCGTTCTGCTGCGGCTTTCCCGGTGCGATATAGTGCCACAGTACCGACCGTTTTTGCTGCCAGGCCAGGATCGCGTTCGATGTCATCTCGGTGCCATTGTCGCTGACGATCATCAGCGGCCAGCCGCGATGCTCCCCGATCCGGTCGAGTTCGCGGCCGAGCCGTTCGCCTGACAACGACGTATCCGCCACCAGCGCCAGGCATTCGCGCGTGTAGTCGTCCACCACCGTCAGCACCCGGAAGCGCCGTCCGTTGTTCAATGCATCCGAGACGAAATCCAGGCTCCAGCGCTGGTTCGGCCCGTCGGGCAGCATCATCGGCGAGCGTGTGCCCATCGCCCGTTTCCGGCCGCCACGCTTGCGGACCGACAACCCCTGTTCGTGATACAGCCGGAACAGCTTCTTGTGGTTCATCGCCATTCCTTCCCGGCCGAGCAGGATATGCAGCCGCCGGTAGCCAAATCGCCGTCGCTCCTGAGCCAGTTCGCGCAGCCGCCCGCGCACTGCGGCATCATCCGGGCGGCGTGACGCATAGCGCCAGGTCTTCGGGTCCATGCCGATCAGCCGGCAGGCCCGTCGCTGCGAATACTCTTTCTCCCGGATCGCCCAGGTCACGGCTTCCCGCCGCAAACCGGGCGTCACGAGTTTTTTGCCAGGAGTTCCTTTAGCGTCGAGACGTTCATCCCGCCGTATTTCGATCGCCAGGTGTAGAACGTCGCATCGCTGATCCCATGCCTGCGGCACAGATCGGCCGCCGTCGCGCCCGCCTGATGCTCTTTCAGTATCCCGATAATCTGGTCCTGCGTGAAACGCGCTTTCTTCATCATCTGTCTCCAGTGGACAGACCTTACTTCAAATCGAGGGCATTTCAGGGGGCAGGGTCAATGGCTGTCGTACTGGAAGCGTTTAACGGTTGCTTCCTTTATTGTCCGGTTCATCCGATAGAGTTTGCCCCCCGTTTTTCAGACAGGGGCATACGCTATAGACCGTCGTGAGAAAAGACAGGTTTATAGGCAAGGTCACGCGGAAGAGGTATTCGGGCGAGTTCAAGTCGCGTGTTGCGCTGGAGGCGAGCAGACGCTTTCCGAACTGGCGTCGAAGCACGGTGTGCATCGGGCGATGATTTCCCAGTGGAAGCGCTAGGCTGTCGCCGGCATGGCGGCGACCTTCTCTCGTTAATCCGGCGTCCAATCTTCAGAACGTAATCCATTTACCCGGGTAAATTCTCGTAGATTTCCGGTTATAACGACCAGTCCTTTGCTCCGGGCGTGCCCCGCAATCATTAAGTCGTACGGTCCGATAACACACCCACGGGCTTCCAGATCAGCCCTGATTTCTGCTGTATGTGCTGCCGCATCATCGTCAAATGGCAAAACAGACAAACGTCCAGAAAAATGCTCTACCTCACGTCGGATTTTTGCCGGATTTTGAGATTTTTCCGCCCCATAAAGGAGTTCGTAAAGCACAACATCTGAAATACAGAGGGCCTCGGCGTTATCGTTGAAACGTTCGCGTAAGCCCTTTGGACGGTCACGCAAGACGCGGATACAAAAATTTGTATCCAGAAGATAACGTAGCATCAAAAGCTTTCGCGTTCCTGCATTGCAGGTTGATTGCGTTCGGGTAACTCAGTGCCGGAGGACGAAAAAAAATCATCCCATGCGGCATGCGCGGGCGCAATAATGCGTCGTACGCCATCGGGAATGATCACGACGTCCTTCAGACTAAGGTCAAAGGCAACAGCTTTGGGAAGCCGTACAGCCTGAGAACGATTGGAAAGAAAGAGAGTTGTGCGGACAAGCATGGCATCCTCCATATGGGATATACTAAACGTATATCCATAAATTGATCTGATACCAACAAAATTCGTTCAACTTCAAATTGGGCTATTTTACGCCACTATTCTGGAAGGCAACGTCCATAATAAACATCAAAATATACGACGGCTCTTAATCTTTTTCCGCCGAGATCAGACTTCCCCTCTTCCCTCGAAGAAGATCAGTCATAGTGTATTTCATACTCCTTAAGATTCATTCCAATTCGATAGGGCCCTTCGAACAGATCTCCGAGGGCCAGACGCCGTCGCAACGTCAGGCGACGTTGGGCCAGATGATACATTCGGTCATGCAGCAGATGGCAGCGCTGACAGAGCGCGCGCAGATTGCGCCACCGGTTGCTGGTGGGGTCGTGATTCAGATGAGCCGCGGCTAGGGACACTTTCGTCTGGCGCATCTGCAGAAGCTCGATCAGGTCAGGAGAGCCCACCCGCCTGCCCCGGCCATTGAACCAGTATCCTGTGTCAGGATGCTTCCACCGGCCACCTGGCAGTACCTGAAGACGATGCCCATGCGGGCGACCGCAGCGTTGGCACACACCTCCTGCCCGCTCGAATCTGACCTGCCGGCTCAGTTCGGGCCAGTTGGAAGGATACAACGCTTTCAGTTCCGGTCGGATCGGCATTCCCGTTTCCTATCACACAATCATAGTCCGATAGAGACTTCCTGCAGGTTCTGATCCCCGAGGTCGTGGATCAACTCCACTGACAGCGCGTTCCGAACTCTGGCCGACGACACCGAAGAAGCCTTATGCTTTCGACCATGACATCCTCTTCACTCGATCCCGTCCGTCTGACCGAAGCCCTTCTCTTTCAGAGCAGCGGTCCTGTGTCCCGGACGACACTGGTACGTGCCTTGGGAGAGGACGTGGAGATCGCCCAGATCCTGACTGAGGTGACCAGACGCACCAAGGGGATGGGATTTGAGCTGGTCGCGGTCGGAGACGGCTGGATGTTCCGAACCGCACCCGATCTCGCAGAGTCCCTGAGGGCGGTGCTGGAGAAGCCTCCAGAACGCCTCCCCCGCGCAGTGCTCGAAGTGCTCCTGCTGATTGCCGCGCGTCAGCCCGTCACACGACCCGAGATCGAAAGTTTCCGGGATGCCGTCCTCCCGCAGAAAACCCTCACCCTGCTGCAGGAGAAAGGGCTCATTCGCAGCGTTGGCCGGAAACCCGTCCCGGGTCAGCCCCAGCTCTGGGCTACGACCGAGACTTTCCTCGTGACCTATGGCCTGCGGTCGCTGGGGGAACTGGATCCGCTCCTCGAAGGCCTGAGAGGCCCGCTCTAGGCCCCTTTGGGCTTATTCTGCGGGGCTTTGGGGACTATTCTTTCGTCATTCTAACACGCGGTAATGTACTCTTACCGCGTGTTAAAATATAGTTGCCTTAATTGTTGTCCTACGGCAGATTTCAAGGGGCATGAGAAGGAAGAATAACGGCATGACAGCTTCGACAGAGCCTGCAGAGCGTCTCTCCGAAGCCCCCTCTCCCGGTCTACAAAGCGCTCTGGACGCCGCAAAAGACAGCGCCCGGACCGCAGCCTATGCCCCCGAAACCCTGCGCGCCTATGCCCATGACTGGCAGGCCTTCTGTTCCTGGTGCGACGAACACGACACTCCCCCACTTCCAGCTGCCCCTCCCGTCGTGGCGGCCTGGCTGCACAGTCTGGCCCCACATTTCAGCCGCTCGGCCCTCAACCGTCGCTTGGCCGCCCTCGGCTATCAGCATCGCATGAGGGGGCTGGAGTGGAGTTCTGGCCATGCTGCCATCCGCACCACCCTGCGCGCGGCAGGGCGTCTGTATGGCACGCCCCAAAAACAGGCCGCCGCCCTCACGTCCCAGGAACTCCGTAAACTCGTCGCACCCGAACATAACAAAACCGTTGAAGCGCTGGCGGATCTGCGTGACCGGGCGCTTCTGCTGATCGGCTTTGCAGGTGCGCTGCGCCGTTCAGAGCTGGTTGTCCTCACAACAGAGACCGTCCGGATCGTCGGCACAGGACTGAAGCTCCACATCGCCCGTAGCAAGACCGACCCCGAGCATCGCGGCGAAGAGGTTTTTCTCCCCCGCGGCAAGCATCGCGAAACCTGCCCGGTTCTGGCTCTGGAGCGATGGCTGAAGAAATCCGAGATTACGGATGGTCCTCTCTTCCGGTCCATCAACCGCTGGGAGCAGGTGGGACGCGATGCCCTGCATCCGGATGCGGTCCGACAGATCCTGCTGCGCCGTGCCAAAGTGGCGGGGCTCAAGGTTCCTTCCGGAGAACGCCTCAGCCCGCATGGGCTGCGCGCCGGCTTCGTCACCGAAGCTTTCCGGGCCAATGCCCGTGACGAGCAGATCATGGCACATACCCGCCACCGCGACCTGCGCAGCATGCGCCGCTATGTCCGTCGGGCCCGCCTTGATCTGGACTCTCCCGCCCATCTTCTGGATCTGTAAGCCGTGTCCCAAACGACGACTGAGATCATCGCAGATGTTGATGCTACGGTCGCACGCCTGGAAGCGTATCGGCTGGAGCTCGAAGCGCGGCCGATTGCTCACCGCTACAGTGAGCAGACCCTGACGGAGCATGAGGAACCAGATGCCGGGTTTCGTCTTCCCATCCGTCTGCCGTTTCCTCGCCATGCCCCCAGGCCACCCGCGAGCGGCACGGCGTTTTCAATCTCGGGGTCAGGGCTCGCAGAACCGCAGGCCCTTCCCTCTCCGCCCCTTTTCAATCCCCAGCCAGACTGGCTGGCGCATGTCTTGACTGTCACAGGACCGGAAGCCGGGTTGGCCCGGTTCCGGGCGGCAGCAGCGGGGACTGGCCGTCTCTCCTGGGGGCCAGATGTCACCAACCCCGAAGATCTGAGAGGGATCTTTCTCGTCGGGGACGTCCGGACGACCGCTTTGATCGATCAGATTGTTCAAAGCCAAAGGGGACTTCTTGCCCGGGAAGCAGGAACCGGCGCCGTCCCGTTTGACCTCAACGCCCTCTGCCCGCTGCCTCTGGATCTTCTCTCTCTCGGCCCCACCGCCCCCGCGACACAAGCGTGGTTGTGGGAACACTGGGGAACCTCACGACCACTACAGCAGGTTGAAGAAATATCTGGGCATCCGAAGAGAAGTTCCACTCGCTGGAGTGTTTCTTTCTGGTCGGCGGACTGGACGCCCTGGGCGGCTCTTCAGGCCATTGCAGTCCAATGGCCCGACCTCAGCTTTTCCATACGCCCACTTTACGATGTCTGATGAAATCCTTCTGGAAGTTGGCGTCTGGCAGGGTCCGCTGGACGCGTTGTTGCAGGCCGTACGCCGTCGCGCGCTTGATCTTCGGACCCTGCCGCTGCTTGACCTCATCGACCAGTTTCTGATCTGTGTGGAAGAGCAACTCGACACCCGTCCACTTGAGCAGACTGCCAACGATCTTGTTCTGGCAGCGACCCTTCTTCAAATGCGCTCAGCTCTTCTACTTCGAGAGGATACTGAAGAGCACCTTGCCGCCCACTCAGCAGCCGAGCAGATCCAACGGGTCCTGCTTCGAAAAGACATGCTTTTGCAAACCGTGGAGCGCTTTGAAACTCGGCCTGTGCTCGGCGACAGTGTTTTTAGTCGAGGGAGACAATCCCCCTCGTCCTCTACTGCTGAGACAGTGTCTTCAATCCTCACCCGGGATCTACTGGACGCACTTCTGTCAGTGTCCCGTCGGCGGGAGAAGCTTGTGCCTAAAGAGAGCATCTTCCAGCCCTACTTCGAACCCCGACTTTCTGTTCAGGACGCTTTGGCATGGTGGCAGCGGAAAATTCGTGACCATCCGGAGAGCACGTGGGACCTTGTCGAGGGCGTGATGAGTCTTTCTCCCCGAGGAAGTCTTCAAAGCCTCACCCAGCGCAAGGCCGAGTGGGCTGCTCATCTTTCGGCCGTTTTGGAACTTGAAAAACGAGGAGAATTATATCTTAGACAGTTGCACCTGCCACGAACATTTGCAGTTGATCGTCCCTGACTAGCTATCCCGGCAAGCTTACTGTCGCACTCAGCGGTTTCAGAAATATCTTCGATATCTCACTGAAGTTATGGCTAATTTTATCCTACATTTAGAAATTAGGCCATTAGAATCAATATGTTTGGTTCTCTATTCAAACGGTACGATGAGAAATTTTTGCACCGCCGAACGGCCAGCTTAATGTGCCACTCAGTTGTTTGGACTCTTCTCGCTCTATCCCCCTCGCTGTCCGCATCATCCTCTTTCACACCTTTTGGACTCTTCTCGCGCCCTCTTGGACTTTCCTCGCTCATTGCCGACAGCGGTAATCCACAGCGATTTGAATTTAAAACAGTTATCCCTTGGGATCTCCTCGCTCATTTCTTGGACTTTGCTCGCTATAATGGCGGTTATCCCTTGGACTCTGGTCGCACATATCTAATAGATATATCTAATAATCTTCCTAGATCGTGCGAGCAGAGTCCAAACCACGGCGAGTGAAGTCCAAAGGAATGCTGTGGAGAAATGGCCGCGAGCAAAGTCCAAATTGACACCCGATCGCCGGCCATGGAAAGTCACGTTCATGGGTGAAATACACAACCTTCTTGAACGCCATGGACTCCATGAAGCTCGGCGACAGGCGTCTCTCGATGGACAGCTAAGCCGTGTATGTGTCGATGCTGCTCATGAAGTATTAAGTGATGAAGCTTTACAAATTGGCATCACTCATTCGGGCTTTGCGATGGCTGCTCTGCCTCATAAAAAGACTGAAGAAACCGTATGGGAACGTGAAGGCGGAGGAATCAAGCTTCTTATTGAAAGCGGCTTAAACGACGACAAAACTCCCGTTGGTATTCCATACGGCTCAATGGCTCGTATGATTCTCCTCTATTTACAAACTCAAGCAGTAAAAACACAATCCCGTGAAGTCGAACTTGGCTCTTCGATGAATGCTTGGCTTAAAGTAATGGGAATTACTGTTGGTGGGAAAACTTATAATTCCGTAAGAGACCAAGCAAAAAGAATAAGTCAGTGCAGACTAACATTTTTTCGTGTCCACAATGGAGCGAAAATGGTTAGTAATGGAGCATTTGTACGGGATGCAATCTTTCCAATTCAAGAGGATGAAAATCAACCTTCGTTTTGGAGAGAAGTTGTTCGTTTAGACGAAAGTTTTTACGAAAGCTTGATTGACCACCCTCTGCCACTTCGGGAAGTAGCGATTCGTCAAATATCCGGAAAATCAAAAGCGATAGATACATATATTTGGTTAGCTTACAGGCTACATATACTCAAAGAACCAGTATCTATCTCGTGGCATGCTTTCAAAGGGCAGTTTGGACCAGAATATGCGCGTATGCGTGACTTTAAACGTGATATTACAGGCCCACTAAAACTAGCCCTCTCTGTTTATCCAGAAGCACACGTAGATGTTGATATGGAAAAAGGGTTGATACTATACCCCTCCCCTCCTCCAGTGCCAGAGAGACGTATACTAGGGCGTTAAATATATACCTATTGATTCGGAAAATAAAGATAAGGCCAAATATTGCTTTTTGGGCGAAACAATAAGAAATTTGAATAATGCCTATATCGCTTTAGAATCATCTGAAGAATTATCGCTTGCCCAGGCAATAAAGCTATCAGGACGAATGAGCGGGGCATAAAGGCCCCAATAGCCCTTCGCATTACAAGCGGTGTAAGAAAGCTAATCCTGATAACAATCAGAAAGTTTTCGCAAAGAATCGCTCTTACTGAGATCAAGTAGAAGAGTTTTTCCGTTTAAAAGATGTTCCTTCAGGTTCGTCCGGTCACTCAGTTCGAAATCACCAGCGATCAGGAATTTGGTGAGATCGTCATACAGGCCCTCAATGTTTGCCAGCCGAACTATCTGTAAATGTCCGCTTTCGAGAAGCATGTAGCCTGCATCTAACCGGCCGGGAAGTAGGCGACTGCTGCCTGTCTGCTCCTGCATCACGGAGCAGACAGGCAGATCAGGGGGGAAGCGGAATGGCCGGTTTGGAGCGAGAGTTTGAGGTAAGCGGACGTTCGTTGGTCGCTCCGTCACAGGACCATTGCCACTATCCTGGCACTCCCTCATTTTGGCTCTAAACCGCCTATCTGGGCCATCAGTAGTCTTCTCTTCTGCTGCCGGTATATTCTAACCAGTCAGAAGCATTAAGGCTGCCTTGACCAAAGATGGAAGAAGCGCTCTTAATGGTAATTAATAAAAACCAGTCTCATTATATAGTGACGGTTTTTTCTATCTCCATGCTCTGTTAGTTGGGAGTTGAGACCATATACTTGAAACTCTGTTAGTCTCACTGAATGTTCTCGCGTCATCTCCAAGGATTATACGCGTCTTTTGCAAATTTCTCTCAGTCGGTCCTTGTCCGCGTCGCTCCCAGCGATCAAAATATGGTCTATCTGCATCATCAACATTTGGATGAACCCTTACGATCTCTTCCGGTTGAAGGATTCTCCCTTGCTGGGCAACGTGGGGTATGACGTCATTAAGTTGTGCAAGAAATCTTGCACCTTCAAGCCCCTCTCCGGCGCGCCCATCGACATATAGCGCGTCTCGCAGAGGTCCATAATTTTCGCCGAGGTAATTCGATATTATATAGCCTGGTCTGACATCAAAACGACAGAACTGTGGATGTTGGCCGCGAGTGGTCAAAGCAAGGCAGTAAGGGTTTGCCGCTACAGAGAACAAGCAGGCAAATTCTGCTGCTCCGACTCTCACCTCAAAACGCTGAGTCTCTATTCCTATTTGCCTCATATTTTGATGTAAGGCTTGAAGACTCGACATCCTCATCATCTGTGTCCTATCAAAAGCACGCTATTTCTACCCCTATCCCAAACAAGGCGGATAGTGAACAGTCGCTGGATTGGCGGAGACCAATTCCCGCTCGCCAAACGCTACGCCCGTTTCGAAGAAGTTTGATATTGCGCTACGGTGTCCGATAAGAGGGCGAAAGCGGACCTACTGCTAGACCGCTCCGGATGGAAAGCTCTCACTCCGAACCCGCATAATGGTCTGCCGACTTGTGGAGAATTTTCTGGCAAGTGCAGAAACGCTCATACCCTCCGCCAGGTCTTTAAGGACGCCTTGCTTCTCACCTTCTGACAGTGTGGAAGGCCGTCCCAGAGTCCTCCCTTCTGACTTTGCCCGCCTGAGACCAGACTGCGTGCGCTCGATCAGCAGATCCCGCTCAAACTGTGCGACAGCATTCAGAACCTGCATCGTCATTGTGCCAGAAGAACTGGTCAAATCAGCACCACCAAGTGCGAGGCAGTAAACCTTCACTCCCATGGCCCCCAGCATTTTAACCGTGGTGCTGACATCCATCGCGTCGCGACCAAGACGATCAAGCTTGGTCACGATCAGAACATCTCCAGCCTCCAGCCGATCCATGAGACGGGCAAAGCCACGTCGCTGCGCGATGGAGGTACTCCCGGAAATCGTTTCGGTAACGACCCGACGAGGCTCGACCTGAAAACCGGCAGCTTCAATTTCCTGAATCTGGTTCTCGGTCGTCTGTCCGACTGTCGAAACGCGGACATACGCAAAAGTGCGTGGCATAGGGTTCAATTCGTCCGAATAGGATGTCCGAATTATCCGTTATGTCCGTAACGCTGTAAAGGTAATTTACGGACAGAATGCTTTTCCCCTGTCCGAAAACGATCGTTTACGGACACCTGAATGTTATGGCACCAGCAATTAAAATGACCTAAACTTATAAAATGACCTATAATAAAGTTTCGACCTTACCGACCGGGGGATCAGTTACATGATTCGTGTCAACGTTATGCCGAATGGTAGACTTGTTCTGCCGGTTGGCCTGCGTAAGTCGCTTGGCGTCGAAAAAGGCGGCCAGCTCATGGCGGAGATCGTAGATGGGCAGGTTCGCTTAATGACGCCTGATGCCTCGCTTGATCGGGCCAGAGCACTGTTCCGAAAGTATGTCCCGGCCGGCACCTCGATTGCCGACGAAGTCATTGCTGAGCGACGCGCTGAAAATGCGCTTGATAACCATGACGATGGGCTGAAGCGCTGATGCCGATTTGCGTCATCGACACATCCGCTGTTTTTGCGGACCTGAACGAAGAAACAGGAGCTGAAGAAGCTCGGTACTGGCTGCGCGATGCAGCCATCTCCGCGATCAACCTGCAGGAGATCGTTTCTAAAGCTGTTGATAAAGGCGTCCCGGCCGAAGGAATATCCGAACTGATCGCGGCTCTACGCCTCGACGTGCGGCCTCTTGATCACAACCTGGCTCTAACGGCCGGATTGATGCGTGATGCGACGAAGCGGGTTGGTCTCAGTCACGGAGACCGCGCCTGTCTGGCACTAGCCAAAAAAATGGGTCTCCCCGCGGTCACGGCCGATCGGGCATGGGCTGAAATTGCGGACGCAATCGGAGTTGAGGTGGTTCTCATTCGATAGTCGTACGCAGTGTAAACCCTATGCAGGTTTTCTGTTCCACGGATACTTGCCCCCCCAGGAGGAGCCACTTGAAATAAGCGGACCTTCCGGTTTCGCCTCATGCAAGACATCAAAGTGGTAATGGCGGTTGCCCGAAAGCCGACATTCAGCGCTCGCCTGAGCTTTCGGACGCTTCCCATGGTGGCCTGTTCGGGATTGGCTTCGACTAGGATGCTGCGCGATGCCGGTCCATTTCATCTAAGACCAGGTCAGGCGTCCTCATCATAGTAGAGGGTGTCGAGCATTGCGACGCGATAGTCCCACAACTCGCCATCGCGCTCGCCGGGATGATGTGCGTTGTACCAGGGTGACGACTGGATCGGCACGATGATCCGATTCCAATAATTCGCCAGCGAGAGCGTCGTAGGGGCAAAATTCAGCGCCTTGGCCAAGTTGCCCTTATTTTTCCCGTTCGCGCAGACAAACGTGTCGGGTCGCTTCATGGCAAGCAGCCGCGTCGCCGTCGGAAACTCTCCTACATGATGGGCGTCGGCATCCGTAAATGCTTTGCGGAAGCGCCGGCAATATTCCTCGAAATCCTCGCGCGTGACCGGGTCTTTGCGCGGAATGCAGTCTACCGCGTCGCTGAGCTGGCGGTCCTGTCTTGAGATCAGGCCAGCAAAATCGCCATTGCCGCCCATCGATCCGAACCACCCCCAGTCGTGGATGTCGAGACCCGCTGCGATCCTCTCGGATTTACCGAGAGTGCCCGCAATCCCCTTCCACTCCGTTACCGTGAGATCCGAGAACCGTTCCACGCTCGCAAAAAGACGCTGAATTTCTCGAAGCAGCTTCATCCGGCGCTTGAAATTATGATGCGGATCAATCTTCGCCATGGCCGCGAAATCTTTCCAGCTCATCATCGCCAGCGGCGAGGTCAGGCCCTTCCCACCATTCTTCTCGTCAGGGAGGATCGGGTCACGCTGTCCACGCTGCCTTCTCGCAGCGTCGTATTGCCGACGGTAACTGTCCGCCAGCGTCTGCGTGACGCGCTGCTTGAGCACGTCATAGCCTGATAGCTCGCGTTGGATCTGCTTGAAAATGTCGCCGTCGGCCGGCCCCTTAATGTGTACGCACGCCTCATGGTTGCGATCGAGACCGCCTTTCGTGAAATTGGCGCTTCCAACAATTGCTTCCGCCTTGCCGCCAGACAGAAAAAGATAGAGCTTGGGATGGAAGATGCCGTTGTCTGCCTTGGCGATGAAGGCATTCTCGATGCCGATTAAGCGCTCCACCAGATCGGGCGAGGTTGAGAAACCGTTGAGGCCAAAGATGACCGAACGGAATTTTTCGCTGTTTTCCATCAGGATGTCGGCGAGATTCCCGTTATAGCCCCACGCCACCGCGATCCGAATATCATTATAGTCTCTGATCAGGCGTTTCAGCACAGATCGCGTTTTTCTTGCATCGAGCAGCGCTATCTTCATTGTTCTCCTCAATGCTGGACCACTTCCTAATTCGAAGACCATGCGATCACCGCGCCGCCAGCGCAAGGTGAGAGAGCGGCACGCAATTTTCCCTAGCTACAAACTGCGTGTGCAGCGCTTCCGACGGCAACCGTCCGAGATGATTGGCCTTCCAATCAAGCAGCGTATTGCGCGGGTAGGCCTCGGGGGCCTGGTCGATCTTGGTAAGGCAAGTCGGGTACAACAGGCTCAGGTTCTTGAAGGCATCAGGATCGAAATCGCCGCCATGGCGGACATACAGACGGTAGGAAGAGTTTCCCGAAAGCCGACATTGAAATATCCAACGCTCTGCTGGTAACTGCGGATTGCGCACTTGCGTACACGTCCTACTTGGTCGAGGTTCGAATATCATCAGGCGGTCCATGCGGGATATCGATGAGAACCACATCTACTCCATAGCCCTCTAATTCCCGCTTGGGGCGGCTTCCGCCACTCAATGTTCAGAGCTTTGGCAAAGTCAATGGAGCAGGGAAGCGGAATTAGTAGGTTTTAATTCGCATTTGCGAAGGATTCAGTCAGGCGCAAACAATCGCCAAGAACGGCGACTGCTCATGAAGGGTGCAGACCTATCGAACGTGACAGTTCCGTCACTGGTTTCATCTTCATCGTATCCGATGATATCGATCTACCGCCATGCCAGCAAAGTATGAGCCACTTCGATAATATGCCCTGACATGCAAGCGTGTATTGTATGAAAGCGGAGCGGCCGACCGCTGACGACAGCAACATCGCGTTCGGACTGGAGGCCTATCGCAGTCGAACGCCGCGCCATAATCCTTCCAACGCCACGCCGCGCTATATCCGTTTCCGCATTCATCACGTAACCCAGCATCATCGCTAATGGCAGGCCACTGGAATACTGGCCGGTCACGAACCGCATCAGTCCTTCATCGACATATTCGCTGACCAGTCCGCGCACGCCTGTCTTGTATGGGACATTCAGCCGCTTGCATTCGCAGGCCAGATAGACGTCCTCGTCATCACCAACGGTTAAGACGAAGTCGATATTGCTCGGCGCCGACACATTGCCACCTGTATCTTCCGCGAGCAACGTATACTGATAGATGATCCGCCCCGGCACCCGCTTTGTTCGGATCAGTGCTTTCACGAGGTGCTCGGTGATGTGATCCTCGTGCGTCATCGCATTCTTTTTCGATTGAAGCGGCGTAATACAAATGGGCCAGGCGGCTTCGACCGCATCGGCCATGCGCTCTTCAAGACCTCGAAAATGGGGGAGCCACTCATCCAGACTACCGGCCAGCATAATCACCACCGGTCCGGCCGTGACGAACAATGGCGGCTGTGAACTCAGCCGCAATCCGTTCCGCATCCGCCAATGCTGTCGATCTCATCCAGTGCCGGAGTTGCATTGGCTTAACTAGATACATGTCGCTTCCGATCACGAAGCGAAGGTCGGGCACCACCTGCACGTTTCCAGGCAAGCGCACCGGCAGATGTGCCTGAATTGACCGAAGAAATTGCCCCACATCGGGAGAGGCTTCCTCCGTGTATCCATCGCTCGTGGCGTGGATCGTCAGTTTTAGGATCGCGACGTCACCAGACTTCGCGGCGAGCGATGCCTGGAGAGGTTGCCGGAAACAGGGTGCGAGGGCGTCGCACAGCGTGGAGGCATAATCAGCACGGTGTTCATGTTTGCTGCTAGCCCAGATCTTTTGCAGCCCGGCACTGCGCCGTGGTTGCATCGCTGGAATGATATAACGGAATGTATCATCGATCAAAGCGGTCTCATGCGCGTCCAGACCGTAATAATCAAAGACCAACTGATCGATTTCATTGAGGGGGTCTGACTGCACCGAAAGCAATTCGTCAGCCTTCACAATTTCCCGATCAATGAGTTGGACAATTTTCTCCTCTGCGATCACCGCTCTCGCGGGATCGGGCATATTTTCCGGCGCATCGAATGGTAGCTTGAGCAATTCGCCCTGATGAACCTTGGCACGGTCGGCGCCGAGATTTGCCGTATCGTGGAAATAGATCCAAGCCGCCAGACTGCTGTTGAGAACGGCCGTCAGGACTTTCGCTGATCGCTTTTCCGCTTTGGGAAAAGCGATTGCCTGGATGGAATGCTGGAATACAAGGCTCTGCTCAGAATACGCCGCACGGACGCGCCCTATTGAGCGTTCGACACCTTGTGGAATCAGAATGTGAGGGCCAGCAAACCCCTCGGCAAATCCGCCTCGACGAACCGTCGACATATTCCAAGGTGCCGACTCTATGCGAGGAAGTACGAGCGGACGAAAAGCTTCTGCGGTCAGATATGGGTATCGTGTGACTACATCTACCGTAATAAACCGATGATCGCCCCCAAGCCTAGCTTCCTGCGCGGGCTGGAAACCTTGACCGATGACCCAATCTACGTTTCGATCGACCGTAGCCTTGGCCTTGCGGACGCCCTTGTATTCCTTGATGAAGGTATTCAGTGAAGGAATTGTCCGCAAATATTGAAGTAGTGTTTCCTCTGGACTGCGAGTCCAGAGCCGACGCTTAAACAGCGTCGGATCCTTGCCAATCAGGTCTGATCGGAAATGAAGACGATCCGCGCGCGACAAGGTCATCATGCGCTTGAGACGTAGATTGAGATCGGCTTTGGGCACCCAATATTCGAAGCGATAGGGGCGCTGGTCGCTAGCCGCCGGTGCGTAGAGAACGAACGCGGTCGGCCGCTGTGCGCCGTCGAACAACTGAAAGCAAAGGTCTGACAGATTGACGATCCGGCGCACGCGCGCATCACGAAGAAGCCGCCGCCGCGCATCCTGAGCCTCTTGCGAGGTGTTGTGCAGGACGCCCATCGCGGGCAGGAGAAACGCAACGAGGCCGTCCGGCTTGACGACCCTCAAAGCCTTCCAGATGAACCCCCAGGCTATATCCTTGGCAGGATTGGGATATCTATTGGACTTTACCCAAGTTTGAGCGGTCGTGACTTGACCACTCCGTCCCTTCCAGGGCGGATTGCCAACGACCGCATCGAATTTCGGTAAATCCGCAATCACGAAGAAATCAGACGCTGGGAGCAGCGTATCGCCGTAGAGCGATGGCAGGAGTTTTCCTGCTTTGAGGAGAGCCGGCAAGTCGGGCGGATTAGATTGTTCCAAAAGCGCAATATAAAGTGAAAAGGCAGCCACACGCACGGCAGAGGAATTGATGTCTCCACCATGCAGCCGCCGCGCGATGGACTTCAACTCATTCCAAGCGGCATGAGGCTTTTTCTTAATCCGGCAATGATGGGCAACGAGGCGCTGGAACAGCCGCACGAGAAAAATTCCTGACCCACACGCTGGATCGCAGAACACGCCCTTCGCTCGCTGCTCGTCTGACAGATCGTCCCAAAGCTGGTTGACGACGACATCCGCCAGGAACATCGGTGTATAAAATGCCCCGTCCGCGCTCTTCTTCTCGGCTTCCTCTTTCAGGAAGCGATCATAGACCGCGCTGATGAGACCGATCGACATGTAGCGGAAGTCGTAGCCCCACAGGCGCAGCTGGCCAGATGCCATTTCCTCCCGCCCGTGCCGGAAGCGCGCAAGAGTCTTAAGATGCTGTACCGCGAGCTT
The DNA here is from genome assembly GCF_018256215.1 of Gluconobacter sp. Dm-73. Classification (NCBI taxonomy): domain Bacteria; kingdom Pseudomonadati; phylum Pseudomonadota; class Alphaproteobacteria; order Acetobacterales; family Acetobacteraceae; genus Gluconobacter; species Gluconobacter sp. Dm-73. The sequence continues at coordinate 48,308 of NZ_JAERLW010000012.1, forward strand.
TGGCGGCGTCGCATCGCCTGTCTCGAAAGCGCAGGGCGCATTGAACAGGTTGCCGTTAAAGGCGCCCTTCAGCCATATGAAAAGCGTTTCGAAATGGATCGGGGAATCTGACTCCAGCATCTCCGCAAGACTGGAGCATGTCTTGTCAGAGGCATCCCGAAACACCGCCTCCTTAATGATCTTGCGATCTTCGAGATAGGCGATGAACATCGTTTGCATCAGCAACGCTTGCGCGGCCTCACCACCGAGATCGCCGCGCATGTCGCGAAAGGCTTCCAGCAGGTTCGAGAGCAGCACGCTGTCGACGCGATCGTCGGGATTAAAGAATGAGTCGTTCTCGAACCAGAACCGCCCCGACTCCGTGGAATCGATCAATTCCCGAAGCTTCAACGCATCGGACAGCAGTGAGAGTGTTACGATCAGCCGAGGATCGTTTTGCTGTCCTTCCTGACGCTGGAACGGCCGCTGGACGAGAGAATAGGCGACCAACTCATCCTCTTTGAGGACGAGCAGCAGGCTCATCAGGCCTTGGTTCCAGAGAACCCGATGCAGTTCGTCGATCTGGGCAAGCGAGACATCCGGTTCGTTCAGAAACCCGATCGTCGGAACGCCCTCGATGCAGAAGACGGCCGCCAGGCCGAGATCGGACAAGGCGAAACGGATCGCATCCGCGTGCGGTCCCGGCTCCACATCGGAGGGGGAAGTGTAAAATTCCGGCGCCGTCCGGCGATCGAGAGCGAGAGCCTCTCGCCAATGCGAGGCAAAGCTATCTGCCATGCTTCATTTCCTCGCAGTTCATGGGGCAGGCATCCGTATCGCGGAATGCGGAACATATTAAGAATATTGAGGCGGTACAGGCTGAACGGCGGATCATTTGTCCAGCTCCAACAGCCCTTGCGGATCGCCGGCAAATTTGCCGGACTTCGCTGCGCCACGTGGCTTTTTCCTGCCGGGTGCCAAGCGCTCGAAAATAGGACTGTAATCGATATCGCGGCGTGTCATCTCGGCGAGAAGGCTGGCGATAACAGCAAGATGTATCGGTATCTCTCCTTTCTTCTTGTTGTTCGAAACCGAGTTCGGCTGCATACCTATAAGATCCGCAAAGCGCCGGACGCTCAGCCCCGCCTTATTCAGTTCAGCGATGAAGTCGTCGTATGTCACAGCGCCAATCACACATGATTTAGTGAGTATAGCACATAAAATCATGTGTTTTCAAGTTACTCTGCAAATAGGGAGGCCGTAGCAGCGTTGCCTACTGTCACGTATTGGCAAATCCCATTTCCGGCATCGGCACGATCAGCCTGAGTAGCGTAATAGCAGCCATGAACATTGATCGCACGCATGGCCGCTTTTCTCATCTCACGGCTTTATAGCCGACATTCCGGTTCCCCCCCTAATCAGCCATTGACGACTTTGGTCATCGGCAGAAGTTCGCCAATCCGGGCTACCGGATGCCCGTCGACCACGCGTGTCAGCACGTCGCGCAGCCATGATAGGCAGATTGAGACGCTCGAACGACGGCTGACACTGCCTCTGACCCACCGCTGACATCAACTTCGGAAACTGACATCATGAGCGCGATCGCAGATATAGGCCCTGTCGGGAAACAGATGTTTTTCGTCACCGGTAGCCAAAGGACATAAACCGACATAAAAGTTCAGAAGTTGCCATAAAGACACGCAAAAACTTAAAAACCCTAATCACATACGCGGAAAATAAGAAAAAATATTGACAGTTGCAATCAAGGCACACGAAAAGTGGCTTTCGCAACGTATTGATACAATGCGGTTTGGTGTCCTAGCGGTTGGAGATCCTGGCTCCTCCAACCGAGATACACCATCATCCATGACCGCATCGTCACCTGTTCACTTTATCTCTGGCCTCCCCCGGGCCGGTTCGACACTTTTGGCCGCGCTTCTGAGCCAAAATCCAAAAGTGCTCGCGCATGGCCGAATATCGCCTGTCGCTCCCATGATCATTCGACTGTCGGGTCTGATGGCCGAAGGGGAGTACGCTTCTGATTTTTCTGAAGAGCAACGCGAGCGTCTGCTCCGAGGCGTTTTAGAAGATTATTATCATCCAGAGCCCGATCAAATTGTCCTGGATACGAGCCGGGAATGGTGTACGCGACTTGCCTTGATCGACCGGCTCTACCCGAGAGCGCGTGTGATCTGCTGCGTGCGTAATCCTGTCTGGATCCTTGATTCTCTTGAGCGCCTCATTGTGCGAGATCCCATTTTATCGTCACGACTTGTCCCTATCACTCAACGAAGCACGCAGCATGACCGTCTCGATCATCTGCTGTCTCGGGAAGGTGTTTTTGGCTACGCTTGGCGGGTTCTGACGGAGGCTTTTCACGGTCCCTTTGCTGATAAGCTGATTCTTGTAGATTACCAGACTCTAGCCACCAATCCGCGTCAGACCCTTGAAAGACTGACACGGTGTCTCGGTTTGCCCGCGTATCCATATGATCTGAACAATGTCGCGAACAGGGATGCAGAAGTCTTCGACAGTCTGCTTGGAACTCCGGATTTGCACAGGATACGTCCGGTCGTTAGTCACGAAAGACGACGCTGTATTCTTCCGCCAGATGTTATCGCACGGATGCAAGGTGGCATGTTTTGGCGAGAGGCAACTATTCACCTCCAGTCAAAGGCACAGATCATTGTCTAGACTGTATTTACGATTTCAGGTCCTGCGAGGAATGGTCGTGACGTTATGGCTTGTTGAGCCAGCGATGTCATATGCCGACCCTACGCCTTACTTCATGCCTCCTAAAGCACAGCAAGTATTACCAATGCCCTCAGAATTAAGCGGTAAGGCCGGATTCCAGGGTCTTAGGGGAGTCATTGAGAAGAAAAGAAGCGACATTACACCAAAGGCTCAATGGCTTCCTTCGGATTTGTCCCAACTTTCCAAAATTGGTCCGCTCGACATTGAGCGAGCGAGCCAATCCCCACTTCTTGAGGAAAAGGGGATCACAACAACCTTTTCGTATCCTGTGAAATCTCTCCCCGGCGTGGACCTCACAGCCAGCTTTTTCGGGGGCCATCGAGATACGATACAGGGAGCCGCAGGAGGGTCAGCAGCAGTGACAGGGGGCGTTCGTATTCGCTGGTGAATGAGGGGTTTCAAGAGAGCTTTCTTTCGCTGCATCTTGGGGGAGTGTAATTTCTATACTGACTAATTAACCAAATTCTAGGATGAAACACAGTGTCATCTGAACAGCGTCGCCTTTTGGGCGAGCAGTATATGAGGCAACAGCCCGAACTTCGATCGCTGTTGAAATCGAGAGACCATGATCTGTTTTCTGGGTCGTGGGCTATGCGCGCATATAGCTTTGAACGTGGCTTCGAAGAATTGTGGGATGCTGCTTACAGAAGCTTACCCAATACCATTTTACTGAGCCCGCTTTTAATGCTCTGGAGGCAAAGCATTGAACTTCATATTAAATCTGCGATTTATTATACTAGCGAAAAACCAAAGAATATAACCGGGCATGATTTGGAGTCATTGTTTAGTGAATTAATAGATATTCGGAGGAAAGAAAATTACCAAGAAGACGAAAAAATAGTTATATATTTGAAAGACATAATCAAAGAAGTCCAAAGATTCGACAAAGGCGCGGATCGATTCCGTTATCCCAAGAATCGAAATGGTGATCCATATGCAGATACGGATGTTGATTTGGAACAACTTTACCAGACGCACTGGATCATCACAGGCTGGTGTCAAGGCGCAGAAATAGAGGTCGAACAGAGACGCGCAATTTTTTAGCTTTTCAGGTTCAGAGTTTTTTTGATATTATTTCGCAACGTAATGGCTTTATTTTATGGATCATCCTTTGTACCAATAACAAAGCAGAAAAAAGTCAATATCGTTATGCAGATGATTGAGTTCGCCCGAATTGCCAAAATAGTTCGGCATGAGCCCAGAGTTATCCGAATTTTAGAATGCGCCATGCGATGTGTAAGTCGAACCTAAATATATGCACATAAGCTAATTACAAAATAATATGTATTTAATAACGATTTTATTAAATAATTTCCTACGTGGAGGGTTCGAAAAACCCTCTGGTTTTGAAACCAGCTCTATGATTCCATTTGTCCGGTTCTGACTGTGGGAATGGCGCTATGAAGCAGACTGGCTTTTTTGATGTTGAAGAGCGGCTTGCCCGGTTGAGCGGGCTTGGCGATCAGCTCGAAGCGTTTTCCCGGACTGTGGATTTTGAAGTGTTCCGCCCTGATCTGGAGCAGGCTTTGGCCTATTCGGACGGCCGTAAAGGCGGGCGTCCGCCATTTGATCCGGTGCTGATGTTCAAGATTCTGGTGATCCAGACGCTGAACAATTTGTCTGATGAGCGGACAGAGTATCTGATCAACGATCGCCTGTCCTTCATGCGTTTCCTTGGTCTGGGGCTGTCGGAGCGTGTGCCTGATGCCAAAACGGTCTGGCTGTTCCGCGAGCGCCTGACCCAGGCGGGGGCCATTGAAAGACTGTTTGAGCGCTTTGATGCCACTCTGCGGAACGCGGGTTATCTGCCGATGTCGGGCCAGATCCTGGATGCAACATTGGTGGCTGCTCCAAAGCAGCGGAACACCAACGCAGAGAAAGCCGATCTCCGGGCAGGCCGTATTCCCGAAGACTGGCAGGACAAACCCGCAAAGCTGTCACACAAGGATCGTCATGCACGATGGACACTGAAGTTCACCAAAGCAAAACGGCAGGATGACGGAACGATCCCCACAACGGATCTCGCTATCCCGTTCTTTGGCTACAAATCTCACATTTCAATCGACCGGAAGTTCCGGTTCATCCGCAAATGGAAGACGACAGATGCCGCCGCCAGTGACGGTGCCAGGCTACGCGAGGGCTTGCTGGATAAAACCAATACCGCCTCAAGCGTCTGGGCCGATACCGCGTATCGCTCGAAAGCCAACGAAGACTTCATGGAAAAGCAGGGCTTTGTCTCAAAGGTCCACAGGAAAAAGCCGCATCTCAAGCCCATGCCCCGCCACATCCAGCGGTCCAACGCAGGGAAGTCGGTGATCCGGTCGCGTGTCGAGCATGTCTTTGCCGATCAGAAATCGCAGACGGGGCTCTTCATTCGGACTGTCGGTATCACCCGGGCCACCATGAGGATCGGGCTCGCCAATATTGTCTACAACATGCGCCGCTTCCTCTTCCTGGAGCGGATCAGCGCGAGCGCGTAACCATCCAGCGGGGGGTAGCACTCGATCTGCTCAAAACGCAGATCGAAAGCTCTCCCGAAAACCGTCAATCAAATCGCCAAAAGCCTGAAATCACGAAACAAGCGCATCAATCAACGGTTCTTCGATCCCTCCACGTCGGATTTTTGTTGTATTCCGAGAAATAAGCGTTGCCATTGTCACTTTTTGAATTATTGCCATTTTTGTAAATACATAATTTGGTTCAACGCATTCGCGCAGAAGAAAAATATTCTCCTATAACATATGGTTTTGTGGACAGCCGTTTCACGGTCGCTCGCGTCCTGATGGACAGCCCTGCCGGCTGACCACAGGCGCGGCTCTGCCCACAATTCCACAGATTCAACACCAACAAGAATCTCTGTATTTTTGAAATAAGATCGGTCGAACCGATTACGCTTCCTATCGAAAGTCCCGAGCCTTCAGCAGCTCCGATCCCTGAAGCAATTGCGTTCGGTCTTCCAGACTGAGCACAACGACATGGATCACCTCGCCTTCCTTCTGAAGCCTGCCCTTACAGGCCAGCAGACGGGACGCGAGAAGAGGGCGGCGATACTTTTCCTGCACGTCCTTCCAGACAATCAGATTGGCTGTGCCGGTTTCGTCCTCGATCGTGACGAACATCGTGCCGTTCGCTGTCCCTGGCCGCTGCCGCATCAGCACAAGACCCGTGAGCCGGATCCGGCGCCCATCCCGTAGATAAGGAAGATCCCCGCAACGAGCGATCCCTTCTTTTCGCAGTCCCTCCCTTAGAAACGCGACGGGATGACCTGTCAGACTGAGGCCCGTGGCCCGGTAATCCTCATGCACCGACGCCCGCTCTGACATCTGCGGCAGGACAATCTCCGGCTCGATCACCTCCGGCAGCGGAAAATTCCGCCCGCGATCCGCCGCTTCGAACAACGGCAGGGCCGTATCCGCGAGCCCTTTGATTGACCAGAGCGCAGCACGGCGCATCTGACCAAACACCCGGAAGGCGTCTGCTTCCGCCAGACATTCCAGGGCCGAGACCGGCACATCCGCACGCCGCCAGACATCATCAATACTCTCGTAATCCGGCATCCGAGACGCGATCAGGGCGGCACCATGGCCGTTCGCCAACCCGCGCACCATCCTGAGCCCCAGCCGGACAGCCGCGTACCGTCCATTCCGGCCGCGCTCCAGGGTGCAATCCCATCGTGAGGCATTGATACAGATCGGACGGACCTCGACCCCATGGCGTTGCGCGTCCTGAACAATCTGGGACGGCGCATAAAACCCCATGGGCTGGCTGTTCAGCAGGGCGGCACAGAACACATCCGGATAATGGCATTTCATCCAGGCCGAAGCATAGGCGATCAGGGCAAACGACGCAGCGTGGCTTTCCGGGAAGCCGTAACTGCCAAAGCCTTCGAGCTGGCTGAACGTCTGTTCGGCAAAGTCCTGCTCATACCCGTTGGCCAGCATTCCGTTCACCAGTTTGTCGCGGAACGGCGAGACCCCGCCTGTCGCTTTGAACGTCGCCATCGCACGGCGGAGCTGGTCCGCCTCGCCTGGCGTAAAGCCTGCACAATGGATGGCCACCTGCATTGCCTGCTCCTGGAACAGTGGCACGCCCAAAGTTTTCCCGAGGATCCCGCGCAGGGTCTTGGACGGATAGGTGACAGGCTCCAATTTCTCTCGTCTGCGGAGATAGGGATGGACCATGTCGCCCTGGATTGGCCCCGGCCGGACAATCGCCACTTGAATCACCAGATCATAGAAAGTCCTGGGCTTCATGCGCGGCAGCATCGACATCTGCGCCCGGCTTTCAATCTGGAATGTCCCGAGCGTGTCGGCTTTCTGGATCATGCGATAGGTCTGCGGATCCTCGGCCGGGATCGAAGCCAAGTCCATGCGGGTCTGATACACGGTATGCAGCAGCTCGAACCCGCGACGCAGACAGCCGAGCATTCCCAGACCCAGAACGTCCACCTTCATGAAGCGCAGCACGTCAATATCGTCTTTGTCCCAGACAATAATCTGACGTCCGTCCATGGCGGTCGGCAGCAGGGGAACAAGTTCGTCCAGGCGATCCTCGGTCAGCACAAACCCGCCCGGATGCGTCCCAAGCTGGCGCGGAAAGCCGAGAAGCTGGCGGGCAAGATGAAACGTCAGGCTGAGGCGGCGATCTTTCAGGTTCAGCCCCAGATCCGCTGCGCGAGCTTTGCACAGATCCGGATCCGCTAGGGACGAGGCGATGTGTTTGGAAAGCAGGCCGGTCAGATCTTCCGGCAGCCCGAGCACCTTGCCGACCTCGCGCAACGCGCCTTTTGGCTGATAACGCTGCACGGTCGCACACAGGGCCGCGCGATGACGGCCGTAATGCCGGTAGATCCACTGGATGACTTCTTCTCGGCGGTCACTCTCGAAATCGACGTCGATGTCGGGCGGTTCCTGCCGCTCGGCCGAGATGAACCGCTCGAACAGAAGCCCCGAGCGGACAGGGTCGATGCTCGTGATGCCCAGGACATAGCAGACCGCTGAGTTCGCGGCGGATCCGCGTCCCTGACAGACAATCCCGAGTGAGCGGGCATGACGCACGATCGTATTCACGGTCAGGAAATACGGTGCGTAGGACAGAGAGGCGATCAGCCTCAGTTCATGGGCGATCTGCGCCTCGACCTCAGGGGGCGCCCCGGCCGGGTAGCGACGCGGCAGTGCGACTTCGACCAGGCGTGTCAGGGTGTCCTGCGCGCTTTCGCCCGATCTTTCGGTTTCGGTCGGATACTGATAGGTGAGGTCATCCAGACTGAACGTGCAGGCCTCGGCAATTCGCCGTGTGTTGGCCAGGGCGTCCGGAAAAGCGGCGAAGAGGCGTGCCTGTTCTTCCGGGGCTTTCAGATGGCGATCGGCGTGAACGCGACGGCGGTTGCCGAGAGCATCGACGGTGCAGCCTTCCCGGATCGCCGTGACCACGTCTTGAAGAACGTGCCGGCGCGCGTCGTGGTAGAGAACATCTCCTGTCGCCACGCAGGCCAGACCTTGTGCCGCACTGAACGCCGCGAGTGCGTGAAGCCGCGCGAGATCTCCCGGCTGCCGGAGCATTGTCAGCGCGAGAAACCGGATCTCTTCTTCGCCTTCCCTGTGTCCGGGCAGATCCAGCAGGCTCTGAACGTGCCCGGGAAGTGCTGCCAAATCCTCGGGCGGCAACAGGATCAGGACGAGGTCCGGGGCCTTGGCGACGAGATCCTCCCAGCCCAGAAGGAAGACCTCCCGCTCGCCCCGGTGATGGCCAAGGGTCAGAAGCTGGCACAGACCCGCCCAGCCCGCACGGTTACGAGGATAGGCCAGGAGCGCACTGCCGTCACGTAGAGCCAGACGGCATCCGGGCAGGAGGCGCAGACCGGCCTCGCGCGCCGCCAGATGGGCGCGGATCACTCCGGCCATACTGTTCCAGTCGGTCAGACCGATGGTGTCATAGCCCAGGGCTTTCGCCTCGAAGATCAGTTCATCCGGCTGGCTGCCCGAGCGCAGGAACGAAAACGAGGACGTCACCTGCAATTCGACGTAAGGCGCGCTCATGGTCTAGCGGCGGTGGGGATGGGGATGTCGGCTGCTGTCAGGCCCGTTGCTGGTGGAGGCACGCATGACCACGAAGCCCGAGCGTTCGAGATAGGCGACCAGCCGTTCGGCCACCAGACGCGCCATTAGTTCGGCGGCGTCGTGTGTGCGCCTGCGTCCGTCGTAACAGAGCGCGTGCATCAGGACTTCGGCGACGTCCGAGGTGCTGGCCGGGATCAGATCGTCACGGGGGTCCATCAGAACATCCCCTGAAGAAACCACTCGCCCGAACCGGACCAGTCGTGGCGGCCGTCCCCTTTGCGAAACAGCCACAGGCGCAGGCCGGTCGTGGTCTCGACCTGCCAGTAATCGCGGATCGCGCCATAGTTTTCGACTGTGTGCCACCACTCGCCTAGCAGACGTTCGGGGCCGTCGGCCGCTGCAATGCGATGCGTCTGTCGCTTCAGGACGAACTGGCGGGGCGCACCGTCCGGAAGCAGGGCAGTCACCTGCACCCGGACGGGCAGATCGAACAAAGTGTTCGGCCGCGCCCAGAGCATCTGGCTCGCGAAAGGCGATTTTGCCATGTTATCCGGAGAAACGCGAGACTGTCCGTCCTCTGGCCAGGCGGAAAACCGGGGCGCGAGCTGGTGAACCGAAACAACGCCCGGACGGTTCAGCAGCCGGTCGATCAGAGAGGCCGGGTGGCCCGTTTCAGAGGATCCTGCTTCGTCCGGCAGGACAGAGCGCTCAGGTCCCGCTTCCAGCGGTTCGTTCGCGCTGACAGTCAGGATGACGGCTTCAATTCCAAACTCGGGCGCGATCTGCGGGATCTGGTCTCCCAGCAGGCGTGTCAGACGCGTGATGTCAGCCGTCGGATCGGATGTTCCCACGCGGACGGCCTGGATTGTGCCGTCCACGCGTACGCAGAGAAAGTCGAGCTGCCGCGCCCCCTCCCCCCGGGCCACCAGCTTTTCGCAGACAACCGGCACAAGGGCTGCAATCACCGTGGCAATGGCCTCCGGCGTGCTGATCGGCTCGACCAGAGACCGGGTCAGGGAGATCCGGTCCGCAGGCTGAAAGACGCTGAGCGGGCGGACCTGCCGGCCTAGAGCCTCATCGAGACAGATCAGGAGGTCTGCGCCAAAGCGTTTGGCCAGAGGCGCGCGCGGGAGGTCCGCCAGCGCGCCGATCGTGTTCAGGCCGAGCCGTGTCAGGCTGGAGAGCGTCTTTTCTGGCAAAGGAAGCGTTGAACAGGGCAACGGGTGCAGCGCCTGTTTCTGCTGACCGGGAGGCACGAGACAGATCCGGTTGATCCCAGAGCGCGCCAGAGCGCGTGAGGCAGCGGCCGTATCGCTCAGCGCCACAGAGCAGGAATGTCCCCTCGCCTTCAGGCGGTCCCTGACGAGATCCAGCATCGCCGCCTCGCCGCCGTGAAGATGAGCGCATCCGGTGGTATCGCTGTAGAGACCGTCCGGAGCGTCGAACGCAGGCAGCGGCGACAGCCAGATCAGCCAGGAGCACAGATCGGTCAGCGCGGCCCTCTGTGCTTCGGCGTCCTCTTCTGCGGTCAGAAGATCCGGCACCAGGGAGCGGGCCTGTGCCAGCCGCATTCCGGGTGTCAGTCCGGCCGCGAGTGCAGCCGGACTGACACCAGTGACGGTGTGGCGGTTATGTGCCAGCGCGTGCACAACGAGCGGCCTGTCGGCCGGGAAGTCTTCCGGGCGGGAGAGCTGAAGGCGCTCGGTGCGCCAGAAGGGCATCCAGAGAGCGAGAAAGCGGCGCATGATCGGTGCAGTCGAGGATCCAGTGAGCAGGGCGGCCTCCCCTCACCCGCAGCAGCGCGGCAGAAAGGCGTCGGGAACCGGGAAGCGGCATAGCCAGACCCGGAAAAAATCGTGGTGATGAGGGATGAGAGAGGATCCGCCAGCGCGTAGCGCACGCGCAGGGATCTTTCCCGGGAGCGCGTGTGAGGGGGGCCGAACGCAGAAAGAAGCCTGTGTTGCCACTCGCCTCCACAGCCAGATTGAGACGCCGGATTTCCTTGAGGCTTGGGACGTGGCTGCCACTGATGACGGCCAGTGCGCGCTCTGGTCCGCGCAACACGTCTTCGGCGACAGCGAGTAGACTGGCGGTGTCTGTTTCAATGCAGACCAGAGTATCTGGTGACAGACCGGACTGGTGCAGCCCCCAGGCATTCAGTTCGGCCGGTGTATCGCTGATCCAGAAGATTGGCCCCCTGCCCTCTTTCAGGATGGGCAGCAGCATGGCGAGACTGGCCCCCGTCTCCAGAGGATCAGAAATCAGAAAGTCATGCAGGCTGCCGGTCCTGAGGCCGCCGCCGAGATGGGCATCGACGGCAGAATGTCCGGTGGCGAGTGTGTCAGTATGGGAATGAGGCAGGTCTCGACGCTCCAGGCGTCGGACCTGCTCGCGCAGTCGCGCCAGGGCGTCCGTTGTCATTTATGTTCTCCTTAACGAGAACATAAAGAGAACAAACTTCCAGGCTAAGCAACATAAATCTTGGTGTCTGGAACCAAACCAGTGGACACTTTTCGGCAAATATCTGAAAAAAAGCAGAAAAATTCCCAACCTCGCAACGGTGTGAATTATGTATATATGTACACAAACACATGTAAGAAAAGACATGTAACCATTGACATGTAACTAGCAACATGTCAGTCACTACATGTAAACCTGTAAGTGCCGGCTCTATCGTGAGGTATTTTCTGTGGCTGTTTTATCTATAGCTTCGGCCAAAGGCGGGTGTGGGAAGACCACCTTGTCGATCATTCTTTCAACTGCCCTTGCTCAAAAGGGGTACAAGGTCCGCCTTCTAGACTGTGACTTAAATCAGCACGCTAGCGAGTTCGGGGCCAAAAGCGAGATGCAGGATCTCACGGTTAGGCCGTCAATAGACGAGCATAATATTTTGGCTGAGGTGCGAACTGCGGAAAGCGAGAGTGACCTGACGATCATTGATCTTCCTGGTGGATCCTCCACCCTAGCCTTAAAGGCGTTGCAGCGTTCCAACTTCGTGCTTGTGCCATGCCAAGCGAGCCTTCCGGACGTGCGGGACGCATTCAAAACTATCGCTCAGATAGACGATGCAGAAGACCTAGCGCGAAGCTCTATTCCCCGTGCTCTCATCTGGAGCCGTGTGTTACCTGGCTTTGAGTCCAGAGCAGCGAAGCATGTTAGGGAGAGTGTGGAGCAGCAGAATGTACCAGTCTTTAGGGCGGCGATGCTGGAAAGAGCTGCCTTCAGAGAGATGCACATCACCGGCACAAGTCCGGTTGAAAATGCCGGTGCGTCTCCCGCGGCCCAGAATGTAGAAGCTATTGCCGAGGAGCTTCTTGAGAAGCTATCGGCTCTGGCGGAGAGTGCCAGATGACAAAATCGCCTCTACCGCCCATCACCGATGCGCTGACGCCTCGTCCTGCTAAACGACCTAATCTTCGTGATCTCAAGGCCCCACAGATTGTCGAAGACAGTAGCGTTTCAGAAAACAGCCGTGCGCTAGGCACAAAATGGGGCGCACAGACATCATTAGATGAGCCCGATCCTGCTATGACATCTTTGCGGATGGTTATCCCAGAGTATGTGGATCGACAGCTATCGCTAAAGGCTGCGGAAGCTAAAGTCACAAAGCAATATCTTGTTCTTAAGGCCCTCTCTGAAGCCGGGTATGAAGTGAGGGAGGCTGATCTGATTGAGGACAAGCGTAAAAGGCGCCGGCGCTAAGTCTTTGAGCTAAAGGTACATGTTGAGAACTACATGTACCTTTAGCTGCTTTTGAGGTTATGAGTGTTCTCCATCCCCTGATTTAAACCCGCCTTGGAGCGATAGAGCAAAAGCAACCAATAGGCAGAATTACTTGTAATTCACAACATGTACATAAACACATGTAAACAATGACGCATAAATAGGAAGTGAAAAGGAAAAAAAAGGATTGGCTAGGAGCCGTGCAGTCCCTAGCCGAGCGCGATGATGCTCAAACCAAAAATGGATCGAGCACCATGCGCCGTTGCAATTTCCTCTGTGTTCCAGTGCCTCTCGGTCGGCCTCTTCTGCGGTGGACCGATACTTAGGAACTCATGTCCTGCCGTCGGTGCAACACCTACAGAGCAAAAGCAAGAAATGACCAAGATTACTTGTAATTTGCAACATGTAAACAATAACATGTACACAACAACATGTAATTATGAAATATAAATAGAGGGGAAATAAGGAAAGGGCTGTCTGGAAGCTGCCCAGCCCGCAACAGGTGGGTCAACGCGTGTCCTCGCCATGCTCGCCGTCTGCGCGTGGCTGCGGGCCGCGTTGATCCTGCCGCGGCGCGGCACTGTTGCAGTCTGAGCAGCCCCCAGCCGGACGCGACGATGTTCAAAAACCAGAAATGGGTCGAGCATCATGCGCTATCATTACCTTCCTTACGTCCCAACACCACGCGGTCGGCCGCCCATGCGGTGGACCGATACGCAAGAGCCTGTGTCCTGCCGCAAGTGCAATGAGCACTGGGCTGGCGGTGATCCGGCCCTGACCATTTCCTGCACGGGCTGCAACGCTCCAGCACATGAGCCCTGCCGTCGCAGCGCGGGGGGCAATGAACGGGTGTGTGCGTGCCGGGATGAGGCGGCAACCCAGCTTGGACTCCTCTCACGCTGCGACGGCCTGAGCTGGGACAACCGGCACGTCAAGCCGCTTCTCCTGCGGGACGCTCCGATCGCCAGTGCCCTGATGTGCCGCTCTGTCCGAACAGGAGCCCCGGTCAGCAGGTTCGTGTCATGACGCCGGATCTGACGTCGTATGACAGCATCATCGTGGCCATCTCGGGCGGCAAAGACGGCCTCGCCTGCCTTTTTGCCCTTCTTGAAGTGGGTGCCCCGACGGACCGCCTGGAACTGTGGCACCACGAGGTGGACGGGCAGGGGCCATCCTTCATGGACTGGCCCTCCACCTCGCCCTATGTGAGCGCGCTGGCGCAGGACTTTCGCCTGCCGCTCTATCGGTCTCGGCGAGAGGGCGGCTTCGAGCGGGAGATGCTCCGCAAGGACGCACCTGCGGTTTCCCCAGGTCTCTGCCAGCCTGACGACACGCTGGTGCCCCGGTGTCACCAAGATCGACGTCGCCGACCGCGCCCTACGTGGCCAGGACCGCTTCCTGAACCGCCGCACCCTGTTCGTAACGGGCGAGCGTGCCGAAGAAAGCTCAAACCGTGCCCGCTATGCCGCTTTTGAGCCGCACCGCACGGATACGCGACATGGCACGCGACGTCGCCGTCACGTCGATCACTGGCGGCCCGTCCATCAGTGGAGCGAGGCGCAGGTCTGGGACAGCCTGAAACGCTGGAAGGTGATGGCTGCGCTACCATACCGCATCGGCTTCTCCAGACTGTCCTGTGCCACCTGTATTTTTGGCGATGCGCGGCAGTTTGCAACGATCCGCTGGCTCGATCCGGCCCGCTTTGAACGCCTCGTGCAGTACGAGCAGCAGTTTGGCTGCACGATCAAGCGCACCGTGTCGCTGGAGCAGCTCGCCGAGCAGGGCAGGCCGTATGCAGCCGCCCTGGCAGCGCCCGAGCTGGCCCGCGCGTGCCTCTCGGCGCGTCCGATCCCGACTGTCTTCACACCAGCCTGGGAAATCCCGGCCGGAGCGTTCGGGCAGGGCGGGGGGCCAACCTGAAAAAAAAGAAGAAAAAACAGAAGGTTGGAAAAAAGGAAAAGAGGGGAGGGGGGGCAGCACAGGCCAGCCCGCCCTGCAAGAGGTGGGTCCGTCCGTGTCCTCGCTCCGCTGCGGGCCGGGCGGTCCCGACGCTGCGCGTCGCTCTGGCAGGCCGCACTGTCCTGCGCTCGCCGGAGAGGGTCAGGAAAGGAAATAAAGACAATGTCAGACACCCTCGAACGTCCCGCACAGGCGCACGCCTTCGACCTCAAACAGGCCCACGAAGAGGGCTGGACGATCCTCGAAGGCTGCGGACCCGACAATGACGAGACGCGTCTGGTGGGTCTGCATTGCAGCGATCCGCAGGCCTGGTGGCGCGTGGCGAGGAAGGCAGGCGAGGGTTCAGCCTACCACCGTGAGGCGCTGTCCCGCCTGTCCGAGAACGAGCGCGAGCAGATCCGCCTGCGCTTTGGTCCCCTCTGACCCCGCGCTGATCCGGGAGGTCTGACGCCTCTCTCCCCGCACTGATTCTGTTTTCCGGCCCCCCGGTCTGCCTCCGCGCAGCACCGGGCGCTGCCGCTTGTCCGGAGTTTTCCCATGTCCATGTCCCAACTGAGCTTTTTCGATACCTCAGCACTCGGCGGCAGCCAGTCCAATCTCTACTGGGGTGATCTTCCCGGAGACCGCGCCCTTGAGGAAGCCGCCGCTGCGGTCCGACAGGCGACACAGGCCCCGGCTCCGATCCCCGCTGTCCTGCCGAAGGTGGATTTCGTCCTGAGCGGAACGCGTGGCCTCGCCCCGGGCTGGAAAGAGCGCGCCCGCGACAATCTGGCAGCGATCCGCCTTCTGGCTACACTGGAAGCGGAAGACCGCAACGCCAGCGCGGAAGAGCAGGCCGTGCTCGCCCGTTTCACAGGGTTCGGGGCCGGAGAGCTGGCCAACAGCCTGTTCCCGCGTGCCGGAGAGACCTTCCGGTCCGGGTGGGAAGAGATCGGCAGCCAGCTTGAGGCCCTGACCAGCCAGCAGGAGCGGGCCGGTCTGGCACGGGCCACGCAGTACGCCCACTACACGCCCGAGCTGATCGTTCATGCGATGTGGGATCTGGCGGCGCAGATGGGGTTCCGGGGCGGCCGTGCGCTCGAACCGGGCTGTGGCACCGGACTTTTTATGGCAAGCGTGCCCCCGAAGCTGGCGCCGAAAACCGCCTGGACCGCGATCGAGAACGACCCGCTGACGGCCCGCATCACGCGCAAGCTGTTTCCGAACCAGTGGGTCCGGTCGGAAGATTTCACAACAGCCAAGCTGGCGGAACGCTACGATCTGGTGATCGGCAACCCGCCGTTCAGCAACCGCACGGTCCGGGGCACGGATGAGCTGGGACGCCTTGGCCTGTCCCTGCATGATTATTTCATCGCCCGGTCCATCTCCCGTCTGCGTCCCGGAGCCGTGGCGATGTTCGTGACGTCGCGGTGGACGATGGACAAGTCCGATGCCGGCGCACGGCGCACGATCTTCGAGAGCGCTGATTTCGTGGGTGGCGCACGTCTGCCAGCCGGGGCCATGCGCGACGATGCCGGAACCGATGTTGTGGTGGACGTGCTCGTGTTTCGCCGTCGCGCACCGGGAGAGGATGCGGGCGATGCGACATGGCTGGACGTGGCGGCGCTGGAGGACACCGATCAGGGCGAAGGCCCGTTGCGGATCAACCGCTATTTCGCGGAAAACGGCCAGCAGGTTCTCGGTCGGCACGACTGGACGAGCGGGCAGTTCGGCCCGGAATACACCTGCAAGGCCAACCCGCTCCAGATGCTGGACGAGGCTCTGCCGCTCGCCCTGAGCCGTCTCTCTTCGCTCGCCCGCTTCCCGACCCCGCAGACGCTCGATGTCGCGATAGTGCAGGACAATCATGCCGCCGAGGTCGGAACGGCCGCAGACGGTGCCCTGCTGAAAGAGGGCAGTTATCTGCTGCACAAAGGCGCGCTGCACCAGATCATCGACGGCGAAACCGTGCTGGTGAAGGTGAAGAAAGGCGAGCAGAAGGAAGGGATCTTCCAAAAGCACGCGGCCATCATCAAAGGTCTGATTCCTGTGAGGGACGCGGCCCGTCTGGTGCTGCGCGCTCAGGTGGAGAACCTGCCCTACAGCGCGCATCAGGCGGATCTCAAGCGCGCCTATCAGGCGTTCAGCCGTCAGTTCGGGCCGATCAACCTGACGAACACCACGACGCGGGTGGATGAAGAGACGGGAGAGGAGAAATCCACACAGCGCCGTCCGAACCTTCAGCCGTTCTACGACGATCCGGATGTGTGGCTGGTCAGCTCGATCGAGGAGTATGACGAGAAGAGCCAGACCGGCCGTCCGGGACCGATCTTCAGCGAGCGCGTCATTCAGGCCCTGTCCGAGCCCGAGGTTCACGGCGCTCATGACGCGCTGGCGGTCTCCCTGCATGAGACGGGTGGCGTGGATGTCGAGCGCATGGCGGAGCTTCTGGGCCGTCCCGGTGAAGAAGTGCTCGCCGAACTCGGATCCTCGGTCTATCTCGATCCGATCCGCAGCACGGGCGGCCGTGAGGTCTGGGTGACGGCCGACGAAGCCCTGTCAGGCGCGGTCCGCACCAAGCTGGCGCAGGCCCGGGAGGCTGCCGAGCGCGACCGACGCTATCTGCGCAATGTCGCCGCCCTTGAAGAGGTTCAGCCCGAAGACCTGCGCCCGTCCGACATTACCGCCCGTCTGGGAGCCCCATGGATCCCGGTGCCGGATGTTGAGGCCTTTGTTGCAGAGGTCATGGGGGTTCGCACGACCATTCACCACACGCTGGAGGTGGCGACCTGGAGCGTGGACAAAAGCGGCTTTTCCGGCAAGGCCGAGGCCACCTCGGTCTGGGGGACGCAGCGTCGTCATGCCGGGGATCTGCTGGACGATGCGCTCAATCAGGCCAGCCCGAAAATCTGGGACACCTGGCGCGATGTGAACGGCGAACACCGTGAGCTGAACACGAAGGAGACAGAGGCGGCCAAGGAGAAACTGGCCGCGATCAAGACCGCGTTCGAGACATGGGTCTGGCAGGACACCGACCGCGCCGAGCGTCTGGTGCGGCTGTATAACGATGCGTTCAACAACCTTGTCCCGCGCACGTTCGACGGCTCTCACCTGAAACTGCCGGGAGCCAGCACGGCGATCAGTCTGCGCGACCATCAGAAGCGGGTGATCTGGCGGATCATCGCCAAGGGCAGCACCTACATGGCTCATGCGGTGGGGGCCGGGAAGACGTTCTCGATGTGCGCGGCCGTGATGGAGCAAAAGCGCCTCGGCCTGATTTCCAAGGGCATGATCGTGGTGCCGGGCCACTGCCTTGCGCAGATGGCGCGTGAGTTCATGATGCTCTACCCGAACGCTCAGATCCTCGTGGCGGATGAGACCAACTTCGTGAAGGACAAGCGCCAGCGGTTCCTGGCCCGGGCGGCCACGGGAAACTGGGACGCCATTGTCATCACGCATGACGCCTTCAAGTTCGTGCCGGTCGAGAGCGCGTTCGAGCAGGAGATGGTCGAGGACCAGATTGCCTCTTACGAAAGCCTTCTGGAGAATGTGAGCCGCGATGATCGACTGTCGCGCAAGCGCATCGAGCGCCTTAAGGAAGGGATGGAAGCCAAGCTGAAAGCCCTGTCCAGCCGCAAGGACGATCTCGTGCATCTCGGTGAAATCGGGGTGGACCAGATCCTCGTGGATGAGGCGCAGCAGTTCCGCAAACTGTCTTTCGGCACGAACCAGTCCGATCTGAAGGGGATCGACCCGAACGGCAGCCAGCGCGCCTGGGATCTGTTCGTCAAAACGCGCTACCTCGCCAAGCGCAATCCCGAGCGGGTGCTGGTCATGGCGTCAGGCTCGCCGATTACCAACACCCTGGGCGAGATGTTCTCGATCCAGCGCTTCATGGATCTGCCAGCCCTTGTCGAGCGTGGCCTGCACGAGTTCGACGCCTGGGCCGCAAGTTTTGGCGAGACCCGCACGGAACTGGAGCTTCAGCCGAGCGGTCTTTACAAGCCGGTCACGCGCTTCTCGGAGTTCGTGAATGTCGCGGATCTGATGGCGATGTATCGCGACTTTGCCGACGTCGTGCAGCAGGACGACCTGCGACGCTACGTCAAACTGCCCGAGATTGCGGGCGGCAGGCGTGAGATCGTCGTGGCCGATAGCGGGGACGCCTTCCGCGAGTATCAGAAGACGCTCGCCGAGCGGATCAAGAGGATTGAAGAGCGCACGGGCAAGCCCCAGAAGGGTGATGACATCCTGCTGTCCGTCATCACCGATGCCCGGCACGCCGCAATCGACCTGCGTTTCGTGCGGAACTGGGCGGCGAATGACAACAGCAACAAGCTGAACGTCATGATCCGCAGGGTCTTTGAGATCTGGCAGAACACGTCCGCCAATCGCTACACCGACCCTGAGACGGGACGGCAGTACGAGCTGCCCGGTGCCACGCAGATGATCTTCTCGGATCTGGGCACGGAATCCGCGCTGGAGACACGCGGGTTCTCGGCCTATCGCTGGATCCGCGACGAACTGATCCGCATGGGCGTCCCGCGCGACGAGATCGCCTTCATGCAGCACTACAAGAAGAGCACGGCCAAGCAGGCGCTCTTTCGGGATATGAACTCCGGACGCAAGCGCATCCTGATTGGATCGTCCGCAACCATGGGAACGGGCGTGAATGCGCAGCAGCGCCTGATCGCCCTGCATCATCTCGATGTGCCCTGGCTGGTCTCGGATATCATCCAGCGCGAGGGCCGGATCGAGCGGCAGGGCAATCAGAACCCGGTGATCCAGCTCTATGCCTACGCCCTGAAAAGGTCGGTGGATGCGACGAACTGGCAGATGCTGGAGCGCAAGCAGAAGTTCATCTGCCTTGCCATGTCCGGAGATCGGACCATCCGCCGTCTGGAGGATGTGGGAGCAGAAGCCAACCAGTTCGCCATGGCCAAGGCCCTTGCGTCGGGTGATGAACGCCTGATGCAGAAGGCCGGACTGGAGGCCGAGCTGGAGCGTCTGGAGCGCTTGCAGGCCGCCCATCACGACGATCAGTATAATGTCCGTCGTGCCATCGACCGTGCCGAGCGTGACCGTGAGACGGCGCAGGCCGTGATCCCGCGTTTTCAGAACGACATCGCACGGCGTCAGCCGACACGCGGTGAAGCGTTCCGTCTGGTGCGCAAGGATCGGGAGATGACCGAGCGTGAGAAGGCGGGTCAGTGGCTTCTCTCGCAGGCCCGTCTTGCGGCGAAGTCCGGAGAGAAAGGCAAGTGGACCCTTGGCACCATCGGCGGCTTCGAGATCCTGTGCGAGACCTGGCGCACCCGCTTTGACGGCGAGGAGACGTGGGACGCGACCCTCGGTCTTGTGCTGGACGGTCGGATCCTCGGCATGGATTTCGACCGCGAGACAAGCCCGGTCGGGCTGGTCAGCCGCATCGAGAACGCGCTGTTGCGGTTCGAAGCGGAACTGGCGGACGCGCGCCGTCAGGTGGAGGAAGCCGAGCGCAAGCTCCCCGGATACCGGGCCCGCGTGGGTCTGGCATTTCCGGAGGCGGCGCTGTTGCAGGAGAAGCGCGAGGCCATGGCGGCCCTTGAAGCAGATCTCGCAGCCGATACGGAGCGCCGCGAGGAGGCGGAAAAGGCTGAAGCAAAGGCCGCGCTCGAAGCT
This sequence comes from Gluconobacter sp. Dm-73, assembly GCF_018256215.1. Classification (NCBI taxonomy): domain Bacteria; kingdom Pseudomonadati; phylum Pseudomonadota; class Alphaproteobacteria; order Acetobacterales; family Acetobacteraceae; genus Gluconobacter; species Gluconobacter sp. Dm-73. The sequence goes on from NZ_JAERLW010000012.1 coordinate 68,422, forward strand.
GCGTGAAAATCGGGAAGATAGTCAGAAATGGGGGGGAAGCCGAATGTCGGTTATCAGTTTATTGTTGTCCGATATCGGACATTCACGATGCGAGATTAATCCGAATAGATTGCCTCCAAATCCGGTGATATTGCTCGGAAGGCATCGCTTACAACCTGGCGCATCCAGAGATTATCGGCCGTTCTCTGCCAGAGCAGCGACACAGAATACTGCCCCAGATCAATGGGTGCCGCGCAGACCGTAAGACCCGAAACGGCAGCGAGGCTCTGCGCGGCATGGAGGGGCAGTGTGGCAATGGCACGCGTTCCGATCAGGAAAGGGGGGAGCGCAGAGAAATGCGTCAGTGCCGATTGTACCCGGCGCGCGTGGCCCAGAGTTTTTAACACATGGTCTACGATGCCCTCACGTCCGGAAAAGGACACCAGAAGATGTGGCAGCGTGAGATAATCTTCCAGTGTCAGGGGAAGTGTGAGGCCGCAGGCGGCTGGATCAAGCAGGCAGGCATAACCAGACCGCCCGATCTCCTGCTGCTGTAATCCGGAGCGTACATTCGGCTGTGCGACAACAGCAAAGTCGATTTCTCCCGCTTCAAAAAGGGCCTCCACGCGGTGTGTGTTAGCCTGCCTGAATGTCACTGAAACACGGGGCGCTTCTTCTGCCAGCCGCTTTGTGATTAGCGGCCCAATTGCAATCTGGAAATCGTCAGACATCCCTATGGAAAAATGTTGTCGGCTGGTTGCGGGATCAAAGGCAGTAACAGTCGAGAATGCGTTCTGGATCAGAGCGACCCCGCCCTGAAGCGGTTCCGCCATAGCGATTGCCCGAAGTGTTGGCTGCATACCCCCACGGGTGCGGACGAACAAAGGGTCATCCGCCGCTTCCCTCAGGCGGCCCAAAGACGCACTGACGGCTGACTGGCTCAGTGATAATCGTTTTGCTGCTCGGGAGACGCTGCGTTCTTCCCAGAGTGCCAGAAAGGTAGTGATCAGATTGAAATCAAGACGTGAAATATCGACCATAGTGATTTTGATTATCAAAACAATCAATTTGCCCGATAATGTGAGAAAGTCCACTCTTTCTGTCACTGTAATCCACTACATGCATGAGAGAGCCGGACATGAGCCAGCGTCGCGTTGCCGTTATTCAGGCGGGAAGCAGTCTTTTTGACACTCCCCGGACACTGGATCGGATGGAGGCCCATTGCGAAGCCGCTGCAGCGCAGGGGGTTGAACTCGCAGTCTTTCCCGAGGCGTATATTGGTGGATATCCAAAAGGGCTGAGTTTCGGCGCTGTTCTTGGAAGCCGCTTCCCTGAAGGGCGTGAGGATTACCTTCGATACTGGAAGTCAGCCATTGACGTTCCGGGAGTAGAAACAGCGCGGATTGGCTCTTTCGCAGCGAAGATGAAGGCCCATCTCGTTGTTGGGGTTATCGAACGAGATAGGGCGACGTTGTATTGTACGGCGCTCTTCTTTGGGCCGGATGGGACACTTCTTGGCAAACATCGCAAGCTGATGCCGACCGGCACCGAACGACTGGTCTGGGGAAAGGGAGACGGTTCGACCATTCCGGTATTCGAAACAGAGATCGGGCGTATCGGGGCTGCGATCTGCTGGGAAAATTACATGCCGGACCTACGCCAGAGCATGTATGCTCGGGGTATCAGTCTCTGGTGTGCGCCTACGGTGGATGAGCGCGATATCTGGCAGGCGTCCATGCGGCATATTGCGTATGAAGGACGGACGTTTGTGCTCAGTGCCTGTCAGTACATGACACGCTCGGATGCGCCGGAAAATTATACCTGTCATCAGGGTAACAACCCGGAAACCGTGCTCATTCGTGGCGGAAGCGTGATCGTCAATCCGCTCGGAGAAATCATCGCAGGCCCAATCTATGATCGTGAAGCCATCATTACGGCGGACATTGATCTGGATGATCTCATCCGGGGGAAATATGACCTCGACGTGGCGGGGCATTATGCCCGTCCTGATATCTTCAGCTTGCAGGTTAACAACGCCTGTCAAAATCCAGTATCGTTCTCTGGGCAAGAGATCGATGCTCCACTTCCCACGATGAAGATCGAATAAAATAACTGCTGCCTCTATCGCCTTGCCGTAGCTACTGAATCCCTCCCTTTAGATGTCACGGCAAAGTCCGTGTCTGGGGATGAACTGCTCTGGGGGGGAAAGCCGAATGTCCGCTGCTGAACATGAGTCGCAGATTACGGACATTCTCTTCAGAGACGGTTCCGAAAAAAGCAATGTTCATAGTTTGGATGATTTTGTTACCGTTGAACTTCGAGCTGCTGACACCAACCCGTCCAGCCACTCCTGATGCCCGTTGATCATCGGATTGGGACGCGTGGTTGCCAGTGTCTTGGCCGGTTCCCCGTTCTGGGTTTCCTGCGTAAGAATTCTGACGCGTCCTTCAGGCAGATCTTCAATCAGCCAGGCATGGTGAACGTCAAGCCTCTCAGCTGAGCCTTCCTCGCCAGACCATCCATGCCATGCCACCCGGCCTGGCTGTCCCGAGGCCGGGGGGAGATATTCCGTCACTTTGGCCTGAACCGGAAAGCCAAATGTCTCAAAGTAAAACTGTATTCCCTCCGCCAGTTCTGGACCTTTATCATCATAAAAGCGAGGGTTGGCGGAATTGGCATAATAGGTGGGCCACTTCGCCGGATGACTAAGCAACGGCCAGATTTCAGCAACCGTCAGTCCGGCTACGATCACCTCGTTGGAAGCAAAATTATCCGCGAAGCCCGGTACATAGTCTTGAGGCCAGAATATTTCGTTTGCCATTGGAATTTTTTCCTTTCCTGAAAGCGGAGCTATTTGATAATTCGCGCCAGATATAAATTCCAATCATGAGTTATGATGATGGTCATAACTCACAAAAATACAAGAACTGCGCCTATGCCGACGCTGCTGGTCGATAGCGTTCAAGCCAGTGCGCGTAAGACGGCGGAAGAACCCAGGACGGTCGATCAAGACCTAGATTCAGTGCCGCTGCGTAGGGCCAGTGCGGATCGGCGAGGTGGGCACGCCCCACCATCACCAGATCCATCTGCTTCTTCTCCACGACCCCATTCGCCAAAAGCGGCGTGTCGATCCCCCAGGACGACGCGACAGGCAGACCCGTCTCACGATGGACCCGCTCGGCAATCGGGGCCAGGAATGCTGGGCCCCATGGGATCTGCGCATCCGGCGTTGAGAAACCGACGCTGACGTTGAGCATGTCCAGCCCTTCGGCCTTGAATTGGTGTGTCAGGGTGATCGCTTCTTCAAGCGTCTCCTCGTCCCGTCCGTCGAACTCAATGACTCCGAAGCGGGCCGTCAGGGGAAAGGTCTCAGGCCAGACCTTGCGAACCGCACGGAGCGTTTCCAGAAGGAAACGGCTTCGTCCCGCCAGATCGCCGCCATACTCATCCGTACGATGATTGGCATGAACCGAGAAAAAGCTTTGCGCGAGATAACCGTGAGCGAAATGCAGTTCCAGCCATTCGAACCCGGCCTCTACGGCACGTCGTGTCGCGGCGACAAAATCCGCCTGAACCCGCATGATGTCCTCATGCGTCATTTCCCGCGGCACCTGAGGCAGGTTCGCACCATAGGCGATGGCTGACGGTGAAATCGTCTCCCATCCGCGCGGGTCACCGTCAGCGATGTGATCATCCCCCTCCCACGGTCGGTTGGCGCTTGCCTTCCGGCCTGCATGAGCAAGCTGAATTCCTGCGACGGCGCCAGCCGCCTTGATCTCACGCGCAACTGTCGCCATGCCCGCGATCTGACGATCATTCCATAGGCCCGCGCATCCGGGAGTGATCCGTCCCTCGGGAGAAACGGCCGTCGCTTCCACAATAACAAGACTGGAACCGCCGCGGGCAAGGCTCGCGTAATGGACTGCGTGCCAATCGGTTGTGAACCCGTCGACCGCGACGTACTGGCACATCGGCGGGACCGCGATACGATTGCGCAGATGTGCGTCCTTGAGGGCGAAGGGGGTAAAAAGAGCGGGTGTCATGTCATGCTTCCTCAACGGGTGTGACGCGGACCAGCGCCTTGCCGGAAAACTGTCGATGCTGGAGGTCATTCAGAAATGTCGGGAGATCCCTAAAATCGCGAATGACGCTCTCTTCAGGGCGAAGCGTCTGCTCAGCCAGACAGGTCAGAATACGCTGTCCGGCCGTTGTGAGATCGCGCCAGTCGGCATCGTCGCCATACTGATGCAGCGCACCAAGAGCGACTTCATGGATTGAAATACACCGGGTGAACGGGGGATCGGGCCATTCCGTTAGTCGGTTCTGGATGCATACGATATGCCCGTTCGCCTTCAGTGCCGGAGCCAGGGCCGCCGCATGCTCTGCGCCCACGCAGTCGATCACAGCCTGGAAACGGTTTTCCAGTGCGTCGGGTAGCGCCTCGCTGGTTTTCAGAGGCCCTGCAACGCAATCTTGCACCCCCATGGCCCGTAACCGTGCCCAGTGCCGCTGGTTGCACATCGCCGTCACGGCAAAACCCCGGTCCACTGCAAGCTGGGAGAGATAATTGCCGACACCACCGCCCGCACCTGCGATCAGCAGCGTCGTTCCTGCCTGGCTCGGTATTTTGGCCAGTGCCAGCCACGCCGTCAGCGCAGGACAGGGTACACCGGCCGCCGTCTCGAAATCCAGCGTTGAAGGCAGGTCGATCAGTGCGCGAAGGTGGACGGACGTATACTCGGCGAAGCTGCCGGGCTTCATCAGATCCTGATGATAGGCTACGCGACGCCCCAGCCACTCGGCTCCGACATCCCGCCCGACCGCCACCACGATGCCCGCGCCATCGACACCGGGCACCCATCCCGGCCCCCAAGGGGCCAGACGCGCACCGAGGGCTTTCCAATCAACTGGGTTCAGCCCGGCAACATGATTGCGCACCAGCACTTCATCGGGCTGAAGCACAGGGCGAGCAACACTCTTCAGCACGAGATCCAGGGCCGATGTTCCCTGCTCCCAGCACCAGGCCCGATAATGATCGGGGAGCATATCGTCAGTCATTTCGCACCCTTGCCTTCTGCCAGAACCGACAGCACTTCCTGGGCAACCAGCGCGGAGGATTGCGGGTTTTGTCCCGTCACGAGCCGTCCGTCGCGGATCATGAACGGCTTGAAGTTCTCGCCCTTCTCATAAATCGCGCCCTCGTCGCGGAGCCGGGTTTCCAGCAGGAACGGAACGGTTTTTGTCAGGCCGGCGGCTTCTTCCTCACTATCCGTAAAGGCGCTGATCTTCTTGCCTTTTACGAACGCGGTTCCATCAGGGTTGCGGATGCCCGTCAGGCTTGCCGGCCCGTGACAGACGGACGCGACAACCTTGCCGTCCGACCATGCGCGCAGGATCAGACTCTGAAGCGACGTGCTGTTGGGCATGTCCCACATCACACCGTGGCCGCCGGGAATAAAAACGGCGTCATACCCATCTACGGAAACACTGGTGATTTTGCGTGAGTGCTCCAGATCATCCATGGCAGGACGATCTTTCAGAAAGCGCTGCACGCTCTCGGGATCTTTGTCGCTATGCTGAACGGAGCGTGGATCGACCGGGATTTTCCCGCCTTCAATCGATGCGATATCGACCTGCGCACCTGCATCACGAAAGACATAATAGGGCGTGGTCAGCTCTTCAAACCAGACGCCGGTCTGATGTCCGGAAGCGCCCAGAGTCGCATGAGAAGTTACGACCATCAATATCTTGAGTAGTGGGTGAGGCATGGCAATTTCCCCCGCAGGAATCATGAGTTGCGTCAGGATGGCATTGCCCTCAGAATAACTCCAATATCCACAAAATATGGACCCCATAAATATGGGTGATATCAGAACTCTAGACCTCAACCTGCTCCGCGCTCTCGATATACTGCTTGAGGAAGGCAGTGTGACGCGGGCGGCGGAACGGCTCGGCGTGACGCAGCCAGCGGTCAGCAACATGCTGACCCGTCTTCGGGAGAATTTTGGCGACCCGCTGCTGGTCAGGACACAGCGCGGTATGACACCTACAACACGTGCACTCGATCTTGTCGCGCCACTCAAGCGCATCCTGTGCGAGATCGGAACGCTCTGTCAGCCAGACGCTTTCGACCCGGTTTCGGCTTCCTTCACGGCTTCGATTGCCGCGACCGATTATGCGCTTCAGGTTGTCCTGCTGCCGCTCATCGCCCGACTACGACAGGAGGCCCCAGGTATTACACTTGCGGTTTACCCACTTGATGATGCCCGGCTGCAGGAGCAGCTGGAGAAAGGTCAGCTCGACATGGCACTGATCACGCCAGAGACCTGCCCATCCGATCTGCCGTCATTGAAGCTGTTTCATGAAGAGTATATCTGCGCGGCGCGGAAAAGCCATCCGAGCGCAGGCATGAACATGACGCTGGACCAGTATTGCGCCGCGGGTCACATCATCGTCTCGTATGAAGGAGGACGCTTTTGCGGCGCAACAGACAGACAACTCGAAACGCTTGGATGCAAGCGTCATGTCGCCCTGTCCGTGCCAAACTTTCTGGCACTTCCAGATCTTCTTCTGAAGACAGACCTGATGACGATGGCCCCGCGCAGGCTTTTACACGGGAGGAAAGACCTGACATTGTTCAGTCCCCCCAGTCCCCTGACCGTGCCTGGCTTTGACAAGATTCTTGCCTGGCACTGCCGTACCGGGAGCGACCCCCGTTATCAGTGGTTACGTGGTAAAGTAGTAGACAGCACTGAGTGCGTTTCAGGACATGTTTGACGAGACTTGATGTCTGCTAAATGGAAAATTATTTGGGTATTTAAATCTCCGAGATGAGGCGAAAGCGGTCACTTTACGGATAGCGGGAAATGCGTTGTGCCGTAGGCAGCAGGTCGCGGAACTGTGTCAGTACAGGGCGCATAAACGCGTCACTGAACTGACCGATGGATGAGGTTTGCTGCAAGTAGTATGAGCTGGCGGTCGGATCCAGATTGTACTCGTCGAGTACGATCCATTGACGCAACGCCTGATCAAGGCCAGCACGCTTCTTTTCGGTCGCTGGCACTTCAACAGCAATGCGGGTTGCAGACGGCTGTTTTGTCGTCAGGGGCAACAGCAGGACATACTGACGATCATCACGACCTATAAAGACTGCGGCCACCGCCGTTGGACGATCCTTGCGTCCTTCTGTTTCGCCATTCCCGCTCTGCCAGTGCCATAGATAAGGATACCGCAGCACCATGCCGGGCCGGAAAGTCTGACTCATGGTTCTGTGCGGGTTTCCAGCAGGTACCCGTCAATCGCATTTGCTACGTCGTGAGCCAGATCCTGAGGCATTTCCGTAGTGGCACCCGCGGTACGCTCTGGTGAGCTTCCGACCAATGCCTCGTATTGTTCGACACTCAGCATGACCAATCGTGGTTTGCCGCGCTGATTAATTGAAATTGGTCCTTGCAGGGCACTGGCGATGATGTCTCCGGATTTGCGGGACAGATCGCTTGTCGAGAATGTGCGCATGGCGTTCTCCTTTATTTACGTAAAATACAGCAATTACAGATTTGATGCAATTTCCGAAGGAAGAGTGCTTTGAAAGGGTGAAGGAAAAAGAGGGAAGGCGGGGCTGTCACGAACCAGCCAGCCGCGCAAGGCTCAGGCCGGGCGCGCTGCGCGCGGCCTTGCGCGGCTGGCTGGCCCGTGACGCGGGAGGGACATCTGAAAAATTATAGAAAGAGCGTCCCATGGCCGAGCTTCGCCGCGTCGATCCGAAAACCCTTGTGCCTAATCCGAACAATCCGCGCTCTTCCATCGGAAGCCTTGAGGAACTGCGCAAACTCGCCCTGAACATCAGGGCGATCGGCATCCTCCATCCCCCGGCCGTCCGGGAACTGGAAGACGGACGCCTGATGATCGTAGCCGGACACCGTCGGACGAAAGGCGCCATCTATGCGGGTGTTCCTGAGATCGACGTGTATGTTGGCGATCAGAGCGAAGACCTCGATGCCCTGGCTGCCGTCAGCGAGAACTTCGTTCGTCTGGACATGACGGAGCCGGAACAGTGGAACAGCGTCACCCGCCTGCGTGAGCAGCTTGGCTATACAGATCCGCAGGTCTGTGCCGCCCTGATGGTCACGCCAAGCTATCTCAAGCGTCTCAGCCTTCTGGCAAAGCTGCACCCGCCTATTCTGGATGCCATCGCCCTCGGCCGAGGCCCTGACGAGCGGCAGCGCAAAATCATCGCGCAGGCCTCACTGGACGAGCAGCGCAACGCGTGGGCGGAAATGTTTTCCGAAAGCGTCGAAGACGACGAGGATCCGGCCGAGTACCGGGTAAAGGCCGAAGATCCGGAGGACACCGTGGCCTGGGGCGCGCTTGCCCGGAACCTCGAACAGAAGGAGTGGTACGCCCGCGATGCCCGGTTCGGCGACGAGCTGGCCCGCAAGCACAACATTGTCTGGATGGAGGATCTGTTTGCCGAAGCCAACACAGACAGCCGCTATACGCTCGATGCCACGGCTTACGCCGCAGCACAGCAGGACTGGCTGGACAATGAGCGGCCCGAAACCTCCATTATCCTGACCTCGGACGAATACGGATATGCCCGCGCCCCCGAGGGCTTCATCACCATGGGCACCTGGATGGCGACACAGGAGGGGGAGGTCATGGGCTACGGCCTTAATCCCCGGACCCTGAAGATCGTGGAAGAACGCTGCCGCCCGTCTGTTGCCTTTACACAGAGCCACGCGAACGTATCCGCAGAGCCCGAGGCCCCGAAAGAACGACCGGACGTTTCCGGAACCGGCCACAAGATGATCGGCGAGATCCGCACCGTCGCTTTGCGCGAAGCCCTCGGCGAGGTGGCCGAGACAGCCGATCCATGGGAGCTGATCGCTGCTCTTCTGCTGGCGCTGGAAGCCGAGAACGTCCGGGTGCATGGCGATGCCAGCGGAAACAACTGGTCAGAACCAACCGCGCGCACGCTCGCGATGGCTGACCTCTTTCCCGAAGGCAGCCTTGTTCGTGACGAGAAGCTGATCCGCCGCCATGCCGTCACCGTCCTGCAAAGCATCCTGAACTGCGACGTGTCGATGCACAGCGGCAGCGGTCTGCCCGCGCAGCTCGTGGGCGTTCTGTTCGGGGCCGACCAGAAGATGCCGAGCATGGCCTTTGAGGCGTTCCTCAAATGCTACAGCAAGCCCGGCATTACCAGGGCCGTGCAGGCCGAAGGCCTTGCCCCGCAGAATACGGGCAAGGAGATGCGTGCGGCCCTGATGAACCATGTCGGGGAAGGCCACTGGTTGCCCGAGGTCGCATCGTTTGCGCAGGCGCAGGACGTCTGGACGCAAAAGCAGAAGAAAAAACAGGAGAAGATCCGGGAGCTGGAAAGCGTGATGGACGATGAGGATCTGGACGAGATGCCTGAAGATGATTTCGAGGAAGCAGCCGATGATGAGGTTGACCGTTCGAGCGGCCCTGTCGTGTCGGCGACGGAGCCTGATTCGGAAGAGACCTTCTCTCTGCAAGCGCCCGAGAGCGAGCCCGAGCAGACGGAGCACAATGAGGCCATGCAGTTCATGCGTGATCACCTCGAAATCGTTGTCGTGGCCTGAAGCAGAGAGAGGGAAAAGAAGAGGAAAGGAGGGGAGGGGCGCTGCCATCGCGCTCCGTCCGGGTCAAAAGGTGGCTCCTCACCGGCTTCGCCGCCTCCGGTGCCGGCGCACGCGCCGCTTTTGACCCGGCCGTCCCGCGCTGACGCTGGAGAAGACATCACGAAAATCCAAAGAAAAAGGATCAGACGATGTTCGTCCCCTCTCTCGTTCCCGTTCAGGTCGGCACCCGCGTTTACACCCATCTCTACAGCCGGGGAGCCGGGATCGTCATGGCCGTTCATGGCAAGGAAAGCCCGACCACCGTCCGGTCCCTGTCGCGTGGCGGGGCCATCGTGTCGGGCGGGAGTGCTTCCTATGACATCGTCTTTGCCTGTGGTTCGATCTCCCGTCGTCTGCCCGAGGCCATTCTGCGCGGTGTCCAGTGGCGGATCGACGCCGACAAGGGACTGGCCAGTCCCGAAGAGATTGCCTTTCTCCGCACTCATGCCGAAGAGGTTGAGGCCGAGAAGGTCGCGGCTGAGGCGCGCGCCAAAGCGGAACATGCCGCCGAGGTCGCAGCGCTCCGCGTCAATCCGAACTATGCCCATCTGGAGCAGGGCGACGACAGCAGCGGCACGCTGGCCGCCAAAAACATCCGTCGGATGCTGAAGAAGGCTTTCCCGAAGGTGAAGTTTTCCGTCCGCAAGAGCCACTATGGCAGTGTGACCGTGCGGACGGAGGAGGAGCTGGACGAGACGGCGACCGAAACCCTCCAGGCCATCACCTCGCGGTTCAAGTCCGGGTATTACGACTGGCAGTCCGACTGCCACCTGACGAGTAACAGCCCCTGGCAGGACGTGTTCGGCAGCTCCGAATTTGTGAGCGACTGAGCCTCTCTTTTTTCGTCCGCCCTTCAAGGCCGCCCGTTCCGGGGCGGCCTTTTCCATTTCTGGAGCCCGACATGCCTGTTTTTATTGTGACGCTCAGCGAGCGCCAGCTTCTCTCCGACCGCGTCAATTTTCAGGTCGAGGCCGAGACCGCCGAGGCAGCCGGTCAGCTCGTGCTGGACGCGACGGCCGACGAGGCGAATGAGAGCGGGCTGCGCCCTGTTCACCTGCCGGACGGTCAGAAGGCCGTTCTCGAACCTGACGACGTGGACGGCAACGAAGTCTCCGTATCTGTCCGCCCGGTCGATCAGCCGGACGCCGTGGCCACGCAGCTCGGTGCGTGCTGGCACCTGGATCTCTCCGCCCCTGAAGCGCGCCGCCTTCTTCCTGTCCTGACCGGGGCCATCGTGGACGAGGACGATCCTGTGACGCGCGCGCTCTGTGCCCGTCTGGCGCGACAGGTCGCCAACCTCGCGCAGTAGGAGACGGGAAAAGAAAAAGGGGGAAGGGGAAAAAGGGAGGGCAGGCACCACACCGGAGCCTGTCTGGCAAAGGGTGGGTCGGCCGTGTCCTCGCTGCGCTGCGGGTCGTCCGATCCCGCTGCGTTGCAGCGCCTTTGCCAGCCAGTCCCCGCTGCGGTCGCCGGAAAGGGTCATGGAAGAAAAAAGGAGAATGACATGGCCGACATTTCCGATCTGCGTCCCCGCAACCGCACAGAATGGCTCGAACTGGCCGAGTTCGTGGCAGGCATCGTGCTCTTCGCCATCTTCATCGTCCTGGTGGTGGTGCTCCCCTCCTTCCTTTGAGACCCCCGAGATCAGGCGCTGTGGAGATCACCATGCCGACATACACGCTCGCCGCAATTCCTGCGGCCTCTCACGGGAGCTTAATCTCCTGTTCATCTACCGCCCGTTACAAAAAGACGCGGATCGAGGTGGCTGACCTTGCAGGGATCCGGGCAGCCGTTGCCGAGTACGGCACGCGCCTGCACGATGATTACCCGGAGGCCTCCTTCCTTGTGTCTGTTACACCCGAGCGCGGGGGCGATCATCCCGAAGGGTTCAACGAAGCCCGCTGGACAGGATCCCTCGGCACCGAACACTGGATCAGGGTCATCCCTGAAGACACACCGTTCAAAGCCTACCTCACTCAGGTCGAGGCGATGCTCGCCTGCGAGGTGCGCTCATGAACGGGCCGGAGCCAGCGTCCCTCGCGTGTCCCTCGCTACGACGGCCACCGATTCAGCCTCAGGGCCTCACCGCAACGCAGTTCAGCGACGCGGCCGACAAGGCGAAGATCGGAAACGCGCTTTTGTCATTCATCGCACGCGGGTTTCCGCAGAGCGCATGGAACCGCACGCTCTACAACCGCCTGAGCCAGATGTTCGGGCATATCGCCCATTACGACATCCACGGCTTCTGGGGCGCGCAGTTCTCCACGACACAGGCGCGTCTGGGCTTCCTGCGCGGCATCGTCCTGTACGGCTGTTATGGCGATCCCGCCTGGACCTGGTCGGACGTCGAACGCGACATTCGCAACCGCATCATCGGCAGCGGCCTGATCGAGGCCTACACGCGCGCCCTTGCCGCAGAGCAGGAGGCACGCGACCGGGCCGATCTGGCGCGTCTGGCGGACCGCTTCCGGATCGCCCTGCCAACCACACATCAGTCTCCCCCTGCCGCGCCCGTGCAGGCCGAGCTTTTCTGACACGGGCCAGCGAAAAGGACAGAACAATGGTTCAGACCCTCAGCCTTGCCATCGTCATTGGCAACCTTGGTGCGGATCTGGAGATCCGCACAGGGCAGGACGGACACCGCGTGGCTCTCTTCCGTCTTGCGACGGACAGCCACCGTACCGACACGCACACCGGTCGCCGTGTCCCTCAGACCGTGTGGCACAGGATCGTCTGCCACAACGACTTTCTGACAGATCTTCTGGAGCGACGCGCCCGCAAGGGCCAGCTCGTGTTCGTGCGCGGCGCTTACGAGCCCCGTCCCCGCACAGATCAGGCGTCCCCTGAGACCGAGATCGTCGTGAGCGCCCAGGACGGGGATGTGATGATCCTTACCGATCCGGGGCGCTGACGTCCTCTTTCTTCGAAACACGCACGCAAGCCGGCCCTGGAGCCGGTCTTTTTATACCCGCTTCCTGAAAGGAGGCGGGTTTCAGGAGGCTTTATGTTCTATTCCACACCCGCACCCCTCACAGTTCCCCGCAGTCAGGCGCGCGCCCTGAGTGCGCGCCTCATGGCAGAGGCCGTCTTTCTCGAAGACAGGGATCAGTCCGTCATGCTGCCATCGCGCCTGACGGCCGGTTTCCGCCGCAAGGCCGCGACGCTGCGCCGCCGCTCGCAGGAGAAGCTCCTGGACAGCCTCGATCGTCCGGAAGGTGTGGCATGAGGACGGCGACCATGAACCGCCGCGCGTATTCACGCCGTTTTTGGGAAGGAAAGACGCGGTTCTCGCAGGCTGTGAGACGGACACTGGCGGAACTGGAACGACAGAAAGGGCAGACGAAGAAGGACGAAGACGGGATGGCCGACACAGGGTCTTCGAAAAAAAACTGAGGCAGAGGGCGTTAGTCGCAGATGGCACGGGCAGACTGGGGACACTTCTTGAAGGATCCGTTCATGCCGAACCATCAGACGTTGCCGCTTCAACCACCCCTTGCGGGGTGGCACGGAGCTGTGTTCCGACCTCGCCGTCATGCGATCAGTGTGACAGTCACGGTCCGAGGGTCTCAAGACAACCCTTCGGGCTCCAGACCGCGTCTTTCGTCAAAAGAGGGCCGCGTTCATCGCAGGACGTTGTCCCGCGCTGCCCGCAACCCGCTTTTGCCGATCCGCAGTCTTCCGGTCCTGACACCCTCGGCCCGCAACTGTCGTGTTTCTGGCAGGACGGGACGAGAAAAACGTCTCCACACATCTCCTTTCAGCGGCAACACCGGGGGCTGCGCTGCCCCCGAAACCCCCGCAGGACGAACAAGAAAAACTGGTTTTTGTCGCTCGGGACGCAAGAACTATTCCAATCAATCAAGTAAATATATTCCGCGATATTCTGTTGTATTCATTGGATATTATCGCGGTAATTTACTATACTTTTCACAGATCGAAAGTAACGGACGTTCGGGAGGATATTCCGCCATGGCTTACCAGAACACGCCCCAGCAGATGAACGAGGAACTCCAGAAGTTCCGTGACGAGATCAGTTGCATCGTTGTTCTGGAGCAGGCCGGTTACAGGTTCGTCCGCTCCGAAAGCTCGGCCCGTCACATGCGTTTCCGTCGCGTGAAAGGCGAGAGCATCATCGTGACCCATGGCGGCAAGGGCTGGTGGGATCCGCACAATTCCTCTTCGATCGTCAAAGGCTCGGTCATCGACCTGGTCCGCTTTCTCAATCCCGGGATGTCGCTTGGCAACGCACGCGTAGAACTCCGTGGAATGCTTGGCCTGGCACCCAGTGGGGCCGAGTACGTCGCAGAGCCGAAAGAGCGCAAACCCGCACGCGATCCAAACTATATGTGGAAGAACCGTCAGGCTCCCCAGCCGGGGTCGGCTGCCTGGACCTATCTGACCCGCGACCGGGCTTTGCCGGAACGCATTCTTCATCTCGCGAACCAGCAGGGTCTCCTGCGTGAAGGCATGAAGGGTACGGCCTGGTTCGCCCATCACAGCAATGCGGGCGGGCTGACAGGCATGGAGATGCGCGGGCCGGAATATCGCGGCTTCTCCTCGGGCGGCGGCGGCAAAATGCTCTTTCGGATGAGGACTGGCGAAAAAGGAGTGAAGCCCGTCCGTCTGGTCATCGGTGAGTCCGCCATCGACGTCCTGTCCTATGCGGCCATGGATCCGTTCTTCGCAGACCCCAGTCTGTATGTCTCGACCGGAGGCGGCATGAGCCCCGAAGCGATGGAGGAGTTCCGTGCTCTTCTTGGTACGATCGAGGCTGGCGGCCGCGTCATGATCGCGGTGGACGGAGATGCCCAGGGCGACCGTTACGAGGAGATCTATGCGCCCATGATCCGCGAAGCCGGGCTCAAGCCCCTGCGGTACTCGCCCAAAGGCGAAGACAAGGACTGGAACGCCGTTCTGCAGCGCCGCGCCCGTCAGGACGTGGCGGCATGAAGCAGAGCAAATCCCGTCTGAGCTGGCAGGCCATCACACTGATCCTGTGGCGGCAGGACGCAGAGGCTATCAAGGTTTGGAAGAGAACTGGTCTGAGAACCTCGGCCCCCGAAGTCTTCTGTGAGGCGCACACGCCCGAAGGTCTGGTGCAGGGGGTCGTCATCGGCGGTGATCGCCTGAACGACGCCTGGGACCGCGACGGTGAGCTGATCGTCTTCACCCGAAAATCGACGATCGTCCGTCTGAACGGACCTGAACTCCCAATGCTCACCCTGTCAGCCTGCCCCAAGGCTTTTGAGGACGTCATGATGTATAACGACACCCGCTCCGCGGCCCGCCAGCATATCGACCATATCGTTATCAAGACCGGCCTGACCTTCAACATGCTGGGCCATGAAAAGGCCTCCGCGATCTGGATGGATCATGCGCGCCGTCTCGGCTGTACGGATCCTGAAGCGCCTGAAATGCCGGTTCCGCACCAGCTTGTGTGGCTGGGTAGCGGCCTGAACCGCGCGCTGGCTCTCGTGATTGCCGGACGATGGGATGGTCCTCATGAGGGTTTTAACCTCTATCATCCGCTGACCCTCTTTACCGACAGCAGCAATATCGTGGTGGTCGAGGATCCCGTGGCGTCTGAAGTCTATCCCGTTGAGCAGGTGCCGGCATGACCTCTTATCCGCAAACCCTCGCTCCGGTACTGGATCCACTGACCCCTGTGCAGCGTGAGGCGGCCATGGCGCTTGGCCGGGTTCTCGTGCTGGCTGGAGCCGGGACGGGAAAGACCAAGACCCTGACGGCCGGTGTGGCGTGCCGGATCCAGATGTATGGGATGCGGCCGTCCCAGATCCTGTGCGTGACCTTTACCAACAAGGCCGCGCAGGAAATGCGTGAGCGCATCACGAGCGTCCTGGGCGAGGGACAGGCTCCGTTCTGGCTTGGTACGTTTCATGGCCTCGGCGCGCGACAGCTTCGGGCCGAGCCCGAGGTGGCACAGTTACACCCCGGTTTCGATATCCGCGACGCGGACGATGCGACAGCGCTGATCCGCCGTCTCATGAAGGCCATGGACCCCGACACTGTGCCCGAACCGGACACAGGCAAGAAGTGTGACGTCCGGCAGGTCAAGAAGATGGGCGAGCGGATCGGGCATATGAAAGAAAACCTCGTGACACCTGAGGCCGCACCGGCCTGGGTGCGCGGGCTGATCGAGCGCCGCCGTGCCGTTCGACAGATGGTCGATGTCGAAGGCTGGGAGTTCGCCGTTCGTCTGTACCAGATCTATCAGGCCACCCTGCGCGAGCAGAATGCCGCCGACTTTTCCGACCTGCTGATGTGGCCGACACTGGCGCTGATGAACGACAGAGCCTATCGTGCCAGGTGGTCGCAGCGCTTCACATCCGTGATGGCCGATGAGTTTCAGGACGTGAACCATGCACAGATGCTGTGGCTCACCTATATGTCTGAATACTCACGGGAACTCTTTGCCGTGGGCGATGATTCGCAATCAATATATTCTTGGCGTGGGGCCAAAATCGGCTTCATCCGGAACTTCGTTCGTGAGTTTGACGGAGCCAGACTTTTCAAGCTCGAAGAGAACTTCCGCTCGACGCATCATATTCTCCAGGCCGCCAACGCCATCATCGCGCGAGACCCGGGCCGGATCCCGAAGACGCTGTTTACCCAGAAGGGCGATGGTCAGAAGATCGAGGTGCTCACCTACGATTATGCGTCAGACGAGGCCGACGCGATCGCGGCCGAGATGGGACGTCGTGCGGCAGAAGGCGTCGCTTGGCACGACATGGCGATGATCTACCGGATCAACCGTCTGTCCCGTTCCCTGGAAGAAGCGCTGCTCAAGGCGCGGATCCCTTACGAAATCATCGGCGATGTCGGCTTCTATCACCGCGCCGTGGTGAAGGACGCGCTCGCCTTCCTGATGCTGGCGGCCTGTCCGGACAGCCGCCAGTCCGATGAGGCGTTCCGTCGCGTGGCCAACGTGCCCAGGCGCGGCCTTGGCGCCAAGGCGCTTGGCCAGATCGAGCAGGACGCGCAGGATCGCGGCCTGAGCCTGTGTGCGGCCGTCACCACGGCAACGCTGCCCGCGAAGGTGCGCGACAGCCTGCTGGCCTTTCGTGAGACGGTCTCCCGGAGCGGGCAGATCCCGGACATGCGGCTCTGTGACCGCCTCGATACGCTCCTGAAGGAGACCGGCTACTATACGATGTGGCGGGAGGCCGCGTCTGAAGAAGGGGAGACGGCCTTGCAGAACCTGTCCGAGCTGGTCGGGCTGGCCGAGGGCTTTACCCGGCTTCAGGATCTTCTGGAGCACGCAGCCCTCGCCACGGCCTCACCGAATGAGCGCGGACGCGATCGGGTGCAGCTCATGACCATGCACCGGGCCAAGGGTCTGGAGTTTCCCCACGTCTTCTTGCCTGCCTGGGAGGAGACGGTTTTTCCGGGGATGGGCGAGCGGAACTATGAAGAAGAACGCCGACTGGCCTATGTGTCGCTGACCCGTGCCATGCAGCAGGCCACGATCAGCAGTGTCGGCTATCGTCAGGGTGTTTCAGCGAGGCCGTCAGGCTTTATTGAGGAAATCCCTGCCGAGCATCGTGTGACAGGCTGGCTGCGCCAGCAGGGGCGGTCGAAGACAAGAGAGACAGGGGGCCGGTTCCGGCACACCGTGGCCGCTCTCGATGCGATGGGATTTTAAGGGATGTCCGATCATCAGAGTCCTGACGACAGGCCTTACACCTCCCTGCGGCCCAGGACGAAGTCTGGCTGGCTGTATGACTGCGAAGTCTGCGGGAAGGGGGCGGCTTTCGGGTTTACCGGAGTGAAGGGCGATACACATTACTGCTCAGAGCACCGCCACCTGGGACGAGGCGTTCCCCCGCCGCCCATGCAGAGAACCACGCGGCCTCAGTGACCTTTCAGGTTATGTTTTGTATAGAATGCCACACTGCTCAGTTGAAATTTGAAAAAGGTATTGAAGTGACCTCAGGCATTGAGACAGATTTTCGTTATCTGACAGCCAGTATTGTTAAGAGCTATGTCAGTGCTCAGGACACCCCGGTAGAGCAGCTTCCCGAGCTGATACGGAGCGTTCATGCAGCCCTTGCCTCCGCAGGCCAGGCGCCTGAAGAGGCCCCGGTAGCTCTGGTCCCGGCCGTCAATCCGAAGCGCTCCGTGTTCGAGGACTACATCATCTGCCTCGAAGACGGAAAAAAGCTGAAGATTCTCAAGCGGCATCTCAAAACGGCCTATAATCTTACGCCGGAAGAGTATCGCGAGAAGTGGGGCCTGCCTTACGACTACCCCATGACAGCACCGGGATACTCGCGTCGTCGCACGGAGCTTGCGCACGAGATCGGGCTTGGGCAGGGAAAGGTCGGACAGACTGAGCCGACTGTTGAAGAGGCCGAGCCTGAGGTCCCTGTGCGGAAAATCCCGCAGAAGCGTCGCGGACGTCCTGCAAAGGGTTGAGTCTCTTCGGGAAGTCGCAGAAGCGGTCTTTACCTTTGTCCGGTAAAGCGATCTTTTCAGATCCAGTGAACCGCAAGGACAGACCGTGACCCGCCTTCTTTTTTCTTTCGCCCTGGCAGCAGGCCTTTCGGCCGCTGCCCTTTCGCCAGCCATGGCCCTTGATCCGGCACTCGGGAGCCTGGGGTTCGCGCCCCCGACACCGACGACAAAAGGCCATGCGGCCTCTGTGTCCACGTCTTTCGCCGCCATGCCTGAAAGCCTTCAGGTGCTGCTCGATGCCGGCTATTCCATTCGCACGTCGGCTGGCGAAGAAGGCAACATCCTGACCCTTGAGAAATTCGTGGATCGGACTTCGCCGTCGAAATGGGTGCGGTGCGAGCTGCTCGGCGATCATAATGGCAATACGCGTCTGACGTTCAGTCAGCATGTGAACTCCATCTGCTGGAAGCTGAACTGATGAGTGATGCGATGCCGGTTTCAAAGACCGGACCTTTTCGTCCGCAGACCCAGCAGGTTGTGGATGCGCTGAACAAGGCCTTTCCCGGCCTGTTTGCGGGCGTCTGCAAGGCCTCGGATCTGCCGTCCGACCCTGATGGGGCCGAGCACGACGACGATCTCGAAGACGACGGATTCCTGAGTGATTTTGTCTTCCTGTCGGACGGATGGGCGGTCCGCGTCGATTACGACTGTGAGGATCCGGATCTCTGTCTGGGGCTGTCCGCAGGAAATACGGAGGCTCCCGCAGACGGACTGGAGGTTGATCTCGATGACGGGGAGGAAATCCCGGCAGAGGTTCTTACCGAAGTCATGAATTTCCTCAGGGACGAGCAGCCTTCCGCCTGACGTGATGATCAGCCTGCGGGACGGTGGCGAACCACCCGCAGGAGCCGTTGCCAGGCCCCCATCATTGACCCCGGGATGACGCCTCGCGACAGAATGAGTTCGGCCTTGAGAGCGTCGCAGTCCCTGACGACGGGTTTAAGGTCCGGGCAAACTGTAGCGCGGCCCGTGAGGACGACCCGGTTCAGGATCTCGATATCGAGCCTGCTTTGGCAGGTGATGGACCTCACGGCCGCACAGTGACCGTCATTCTGCCGAAGAGGGCTGTAGATCAGACGGCCTTCTTCGTCCGTCCCCAGTCGCTGCCGCCAGTAATCGTCATTCGGATGGCCGCTCAGATGGCCTGCATAATGCTTGGTCTCGATGACCATAATCGCGTGAGGCAAAAGGGCCAGATGGTCGATCTGCGTCATCCCATCCCCAGAGGCCTTGGGAAGGCGAATGTCATGCAGACAGGGCAGTCCCGAGGCTGTGAGAACCTCGCGAACCGTATCTTCTCCCTTGCGGCCCTTCAGTTCGGCCTGAATGTTTTTCCAAGCTGCGTGCGCGCTGTCACTGCGCTCGATGCGGGACGGGCCGCCAGGTGGCCGACGTCTTATGCGGACCATACGAAGACGCACCTGCAGACGGGCATAGGGGGGCTGGCAAAGCGCATGGCATATCTCCGGTCCGGTAATCGGTATCCTGACTCTACCGGCGTGTTCTGCGACTTGACGGTCTCTGTATTTTTCCAGCGCCCTCACTCGGTCGCACAATGATGTGCGACGTGTATCCGGAATAAAACGTGATGTCATTAAAATGGATCAATTATATTCGGTTGATGATCTCATTCAGCTACAAATCGACATTATGATTGCCGGGATATTTGTTTTTTGCGTATCCGGTCTGGTTCTTAAATCAAGATGAATATGGCTATGTATTACGCTGGCATTATGGACTTAAATCTTTTTTTATTATGTCGTTCACGTTTCGGCTGCACGCCTTGCCCCATGATAAGCAATTTTGAAGGCGTTTCATGAAAAGAGGCGGGAGAAGAAAAGGGGAAGACGCGTCACAGGCCGTCCGGCCGCCACAATGGTTCGGCCGCACGCGGCCCGCGCCCTAAGGGCGCGCCATTGTCCCGTCCAGCCGTCTGCGCCCGCAGGAAAGCATCCAGAAAATGAAAAAGGATGTTCTCCATGCCTACTCCCGTTATAACAGTCTTCACGCTCACCGGCCCACAGGACCGTTTGCGCCAGATCGCCAGAGAGCGCGCCTACCGGACCTGCGCACCCGAACACATGACGTGGGAGGATGAGACAACACTCGTGATGACCCTCGAAAGCGGGATCGGGACCTCATTTCTTGGTCATGGGCTTGGGTTGTCTGACGAATATCCAGACGTCAGCATCCGGGGAATGGAGTATTTCGACTGCTTCGATGATCCGGCCTTTGCCAAATGGCAGGGCGGTCAGCTTGCCTATGAAGCGGATCTCATAACAGTCTTCGGAATCCTGTTTCCGACAGACGCCACAAAAGACTGGCCGGGATGTAGCGCCAGCTTCTGGCACAGGTCTCCGCCTCTCGCGACTGCCATAGCCGAGAACTGTCCCCACTTTGACCTGATGCCTTTGCGCCAACAGGCAGGGCCGGTGCCGGGATGGGTTGAGACAACGGACGGCTTCGCCACCCTCTTCCTTCGATTGCCCTCAACACCCGATGCGGAGGATGGCGTTGGCGTGATCTTCTATCCGGAGATCGGCAGGAGCACCCTGCTGGCCGGGATCGACCGCTTCGGCGGCGTTGCCCGGTTCCGGCGTCAGTCCTATGGGCAGATCAGCGCACAGTGCCCGGAACTGCGTGATGTCCTGCGGGACCGCTGGAAGGCCAGCGAAAAGAAGAGACGGAAAGCGCGTCAGGAGCGCAGGGTTCTGAGGAGGAAGATGAAGAAAGAGATCAGGGCGGTAGGGAGCGGTCTTTTGTCTTTCTGCGATACCGATCCTTGGGTGATTTGAAGGGCAGGCGGAAAGAGGGTTCGGGGCGGCCCTGAAGGGTTCGTTCACTCTATCTCACTAGGCTCCTGCGTCGCCAAGTTCGACCGAGCCACAGGGTCCAGCCGCCCTCAGTCGGGCGTCTGCCCCCTGCGTCTCGGCCCTTCCGGGTAACGGTTCACCCGCATCCTTTTTCATGAACGGACGGTCGTGGTCTGGATGATCGGTTCGTGAGACGGCTCCTCAACCTCCCCGGTCAGTCCTTCGGACCGTCCGGGGAGGCACGTTCCAGGGCAGCGTCCTCGCATCCAGCGTTCAGTCTGACAGTCGCCGTGCCAGTCCGTAAAGCCACTGCGCGACCCTCGGCGGCAGGTGTCAGGCCCGCGTCTGCTGCAGGGCCGCACGCGACCCCGCATCAGCCGCAGGCCAGCCACCCTTGCTCCGGACGCTCCGGGCTTGACGGCCTGTTCCGTCGCCCGTCTTGGCCGGTGGCAGGATGGGCTCAGGAAAACGACGCAGCCCTTCCACTCTCGTCGCCGTCAGTGTGCTCGCCGCACGGGCAGGATGGGTCTAGGAAGACGACGGGTATTCATGAAGTAATCAAGCAATCTTTTTACTTGTCATGCGAAAATAAACCGCGTTTTGTGGCGGTTTTCTGCGCTTTTTCTCTTGTCATGAAAGGCCGGAAAGGCTATCTTTTACTTGTCGAGAGGGATTGGCTCTCAAGACAAAGCGCCCCGAACGGTATTGGTACTACCGAACGGGACTTCGCTAGACTAGAAAGGCAATTTTCATGTCCGACGCAGCAACCACAATCGCACCGAAGGCCCAGAACAGCAAGGCCGCAAACAAGGCCAGCCCTTCCGCCGTCCGTCGTTTCAACGAAGCCCGCGACCGCACAAAGGCCATTGCCTCCCCCACGCTGGCCGACGTTCTCCGCATCGCCCCCAATGATGACAAGATTTCCGCCATTGTTCAGCATTTCGGTTTCGAGGCTGGCGACTATGACGAGCTGATGGGGGCCGGTTTGAGCATGATCCGCGACCAGTATGCGCTTCTTGAGGACGTTCTGATCGTCACCGACTTCCGGGGCGAGCGCAATTTCAAGGCCATGGAAATGCACCTTGGCCGCCTCGTGGACGGCATGGTCCGCTCTGCCTATGGGGCCGCCAACTTCTACGAGAACAAGCGCCAGATTGCCCGCGACGAGCAGAACTCTTTCAGCAACGAAAGCCGCGACGAAGACCGGCAGGGCATCGACGGCGGGGAAAACCGCGTTGACCGCGCCGTCCGCTTTGCAGCAGCGCAGGCCCCGAAGGCTTACGCGCTCGCCGTCATGGCTCAGGGCGCATGTGACGCCTACCGCGAATTGTTCGGAGAAGACTGGAAGCCTTACGTGAAGGACAACGGCCGCACCCTTACCGAGAACGTCCGCGCCGCACAGTGGGGGGCCGTTCTCTAACCCTCACAGGCTGGGCCAGCAGGTCCGGCCACCCACCGGGGCCGCGCTGACGGCCTCGGCGTTGCCTTCGGCCTCTTCTCCCGTCCGCCCACTGGTGTCCCCGGCTCGGTTTTTCCCGCAAAAGCGGACGCGCCTCGTCGGCGCGAAGTGTGATGCCCCCAGTGCTCGCCCCCCACAGGGGGGCTGCGCGAGGCAATCGAAGAAGCAGAGCGTTCAGATTTCTTCGATCATGGACGAGAGCAATTCGAGAAGCCAGCCTCCAAATCCGGCCATCAGAGCCACGTCGAGAGCGCTGACCGCCTCTTTCTCATGGCCCAGAAGATAGAGGCCAAGCGAGAGAACAGCGCACAGCGCCGTAACCGGAACCGCCAAAAAAAGAGCGTAGCGGGTCGAGCGGCGGAGCCACAGCATCATCGTCGCCATACCCCCAGAAGCGATGTGGAAGAGCGCAAAAGGCGTGCCGAGAAACTTGGCGTTATTTCGCTCACGAATAGCCGCGATCAGCCATTGGAGGCCAAAGAGAAAGAGGAAATACGGCCAGACCGTCGGAATGGTGAGCATCTGATTCATGTCCTTAATCACGAAGCGGACGCCTCGGATGAGAGCGTGTTTTTTGCTTCAGAAGGGCAGAATGACGCGGAAAGATGCGACTGGCAGAAAAAGGGTTCGGGGCGGCCCTGACGGGTTCGTTCACTCTATCTCACTAGGCTCCTGCGTCGCCAAGTTCGACCGAGCCACAGGGTCCAGCCGCCCTCAGTCGGGCGTCTGCCCCCTGCGTCTCGGCTCTTCCGGGTAACGGTTCACCCGCATCCTTTTTCCAATATCGGGCGGTCCTGGTCTGCATGATCTGCTCGTGAGACGGCTCCTCAACCTCCCCGGCCAGCCCTGCGGACTGTCCGGAGAGGCACGTTCCATGGAGGCGGCCTCGCATCCAGCGTTCAGTCTGACAGTCGCCGTGCCAGTCCGTAAAGCCACTGCGCGACCCTCGGCGGCAGGTGTCAGGCCCGCGTCTGCTGCAGGGCCGCACGCGACCCCGCATCAGCCGCAGGCCAGCCCCCCTTGCTCAGGACGCTCCGGGCTTGACGGCCTGTCCCGTCGCCCGTCTTGGCCGGTAGCAGGATGGGCTCAGGAAAACGCCACCTCCATTCCTCTTTCGTCGCCGTCAGTGTGCTCGCCGCACAGGCAGGATGGGTCTAGGAAAACGAGGGGCGATCAGCCGGGGCCGGGTGTTCGGGCAGACGAAAGAGACGGGCGGCCTGTCGGGTCTGCCGTGGCGGTTAGGGCGGGCTGGCCGGTCAGGGTCTGAATCAGGGCGCGACCCGGTTCAGAGGTGGGAGTCCGGCTGGCATGGCGGGCGATCTCCCGATCCGTCCCGGCCAGGTCTGTCAGGACTTCTGTTTCCCGACCGTGAGCGGCGCCGAACGCAAAGGCCTTTTCCCGACTGTCGCCATAGGCTGCCATGTCCTTCTGCACCTTGCCCAGCTCGCGCGCGAAGGTGGGATTGTGGCGCAGTTCTTTTTCGATCTCTTTCCCGAGCGCCGCATGACGGCCTCCGGCCTTCATGCCGTTGAAGGCCTGTGCTGCATCGCCGCCCTCCTGGCGGATGGCGGTCTCGATGTCGCGGCAGACGAGGGAAGGCGGGGCCGACCAGAACGCATGAAGAGAGGCGGCGGCCTTGCGGCCTTCTTCCTTGGCCTGTGCCAGGAGCGCGCTTTCTCGTTTCTCTTCCGCAGGCCCGAAGACAGCCGGGATCACCGGACGCGGTACGGGCCGAAGCACCGGAGCAGCAGAGGCCGTCAAAAAATCGGACTGCACGGTGACGGTGTACCCGCCGTTCTTTCGGACAGCGTTTCGCAGATCCGCGACAGGCACCGCCACGATCCCGTCAGGCGTTTCAAACGCACCGGAGAGTCTGGTTCGTGTTTTGAAGATCCCCGAGACAGTTTCCCCAGGCGCGGCCGTGCGGATGACGAGGTCATCCAGCGGCCTTGCGGCAGGACCGGAGCCCATGTCCTGCATCAGCTCCTTCAGGGCACGGGTGCGGGCGGGCGAGCTGGCGTCCGTCAGCAGGGCAGCCATGGCCGGATGGTCTGGATCCTGCGTGCCGGCGATGGAGGCGGACACCATGCGGGCTCTCGTGATGACGGAGAGGTCCACATTATGCCCGTAGTGTCGGCCGAGTTCCGCGATGAACGCGTCCTGCGTTCGGCCGTTGCCCTCCCTGTACGGATGGACATAATTGAGTTCGTTCAGAACCTTTCCGGCGATGGCCGCGAACTGTTCCGGCGTGGAGTTCTTCAGGACGTCCGGGTCGCGGATGGGCTTGAAGGCCTCGGTCAGCCCCATGTCGATGTGGGAGCCGGGCAGGAAGGTGGTTGTGCCTTTCCGCATCGAGCCGATTGGCTCGACCCGTGCCCCGTCCACGACTGGCCTTTCGTGGCGCATGTGGCCCGCCCATTCATAGACGTCCTGGAAGATATGCCGATGAATTGCCTTCAGGTGGTCGGCATCGAAATGGCCGGTTGGCCCCAGACCCAGCCGGATTTCCAGAATCCTGTGGCTGGTGCGGCGGTATTCTTCAGGGTGAAGTTCGGAATGGCGGCGAAGGCCGAGCCGGTTCCGCAGGACGTCTGTCTGGTCCGGATCGTCGGAGACGTTCGGGTAGGTGTAACCGTGGACGGGAGGCATCGACGCGTCAGAGGGCGGGATTCAGTCTCCGCCCCAGTTCAGCAAGGTCGATCTGCCCCGCAACGAACGACTGGCAGGCATCCTCGATAAGGGGATCATGCGTGTAGCCCTGCCGTCTCTGGGCCGCGAGAGTCCACTCGACCGCGTCCTGACGGCGCGCGCGCTCTTCATCCGAAAGAGCGGAAAAAGGCGTCGGAGCGAAGAGGGTTTTGGCTGAACTCATAGGAAAAAAATAGCGGTTTTTGCCCGGAATGGCAAGGTTTTCCGGTGGTTCGTGGCCATTCTAAAGGCGTGTTTCAAGGCGAGATTTTTTGCGTTCAGTCGCAGAACGCGGGGGCAGGATGCTCGCATGACGAAGAGCCTTTCCCCTCTCGATAGCCGCCCGAAGCACCTGACCGGGCCGCGCCTGTCTCTTGCCCTGTTCCGGATCGGATGGTCCGAGCGTCAGGCTGCCGAGAAATGCGATATGCACCGCAACCAGTTCCGGCGCTGCCTGGACGGCACGTCCTCACTTCCGGCTGATCTGTCCCTGTGGCTTCTGGATCTGGAAGCGGCCCATCTGGCCTATCCCTGCCCCCGGCAGAGAAAGGCCGATCCTATTCTCGCCGAGATCCGCAAAGCCGGGTGACATTGCCCGCGACGTGGTGGGTTCCGGTGTCTCCACGTCCAGGCTCAGGGGATATGAAAGAGGCAGCCCGGAGGCTGCCTCTTTTTATTGGTTAGCGAAAACAAAGCCTACGCTTCCGTTGGTCATGACGTATGGCGTGCAGGTCCGTCCCGGATGGACATTGGCATAGGGCTGTAACCACTTCGCCGAAATCCACATGGTCTTCCGTGCGAGGTTTACCGTCTGATAATATCCGTTAACGGGCTGGACGGCAGTGTTCACCGGGACGAGGGTGGTTGCAGGCGCCACCACCGCAGCCTGATCGGACGGGCTTTCGCGGAATGGAATGGAGAAGTTCGGATCCATCATCTGCGCATCTGTCGCGTTGAGAGCCAGGCACTTATATCCCGCCAGGGGGCTGACAGGCTTGTTCGGCGATGCAGATGCACTGAAGGAATAAGACGCCGCCAAAACTGCCAGAAGGAGAAATTTATGTTTCATGGTGATTGGGT
Source organism: Gluconobacter sp. Dm-73 (assembly GCF_018256215.1). NCBI lineage: Bacteria > Pseudomonadati > Pseudomonadota > Alphaproteobacteria > Acetobacterales > Acetobacteraceae > Gluconobacter > Gluconobacter sp. Dm-73. The sequence goes on from NZ_JAERLW010000012.1 coordinate 94,560, forward strand.
ATCCGGTTCTCTGTCTTCTGTCATTTAACTCTGGAGTACGGGAGCGTTTGCACCGGTCCCCATCTTGTTCGCAGTGCTCTGCCGCCATTCGCCGACTGTCGTTCCTGATGAGATGTTATTATTGCTCATGGCAGTAGAGGAAATGAAGTCCGACATCAGAGCGCTGTCATCGGCTTGTGCAACTTGAGCTCCCGCATGACTACCGAAATTATACATAGCTCTCGTGTCCAGCGCCGTTGGATTGCTGATCCCCTGCGCCTGCAAGGTGGTCGCTTCTTCCTTCATGTATTGGGCGGCGGCAACAGCCTGGGTGGCTGGATCCTGCTGACCTGCTGTGCCTGATGTGATGGTACTGGCAAGTCCTGGATTGGATGCGAGCGCCTTGTTCATCTCCTCTGTGTATGTGCCATTTGCCATCTGGAACGCGCCTGTGATGGTGTGGCCTGATCCGGTGGCCGTATAGACATTCTGACAGCCGGACTCCACCTGACACGTCGCGGCCAAAGCAGCCGGGTTCACGCCAAGGGAAGAAGCATTGTCAGCGGCCTGATAGCCCCATGCGCGGCTGTAGAGCGTTTGCAATGAATCCGATCCGGTCGAAACGGGCTGAGTGGTCTGGATGACCTTGCCGTCTCCGCCGATCTGCTGGACGGTTCCGGCTGGGACCGTGAAGTTCGGCAGGCCGACTTCCGGATAGACGACATGCGGGACTTCCGGCAGGCCGTTAGGCACTTCGATCGACTGCGCCTGGCACGAACCGCTGAGGCCAAGTCCGGCTGAGAGGGCCAGACCTGTGATCAGAAAGGATTGTTTGACGGGGGGCGGCATTGAGCACTCCTGTGTTGGGGGGCTCAGTATCCGCCTGTCGTCTGCGACTTTGAGGGCTGTTTGAAACGCTGTCTGATGGCGCAAGGCGGTGTGTCCGTTTTGGACACACCTAAATGAGGTGATCGAGGATAATTCCAAACACGGTTCCCCCGACGATCATGGTGGCGAACCATCCGGCCCGCTTGCTGATTTCGTCCCTTCGAACCCGGCTGCCCGCCATCACGATCTGGGCCTTCATGCTCTCGGCGATTTCACCTTTGACCGTACCAAGGACTTCCGCGACCTTTGCCTTGACGGTCTTTTCGTCAATCTTCTGAAGCTGGCGAGAGGCTGCCACGCCCTCATGGAGAGCGCGCCTGACCTCAATCACCTCCTCCGTTGCCGAGCGTGTGCACTGATCCAGCAGGCTCTCGCACTTCGCGACACACTGCTCCATCCGTTTCTCGGCCTCCTGAAACAGCGCTCTGTGCGCTGCTTCGGAGTGTTCACGATCCTTGAGAAGGAGGGCCTGATGAAGATTGTTCATCTCCATCAGGATCATGAGGCCGTCCAAAACCTTGGCCTCTGGTGAACGCGGCCGAAGCGTCCACCGATGCGTCTGCTCACGGAGCGCATCCAGTGAGCTTTCAAATCTGGCCTGACAGTCGGAAATCCTCTGGGTAAGGCCGTCAGACATTACACGTCACTTTCGGCCGGAACAGGGAGGCCTTTAGGCATATTCGGTAGGCGAGGCTCGCCTAGCTCCCGCAGGAAGACCGGGAAGTCACGGCGGTACCAACGGTCAATCGCGAGCCGGTCAAAGATTGAGGTGGTCGGGAACCCGTCCTTTTGTTCGCCCTCGGCATAGGCGCGGAACGTGAGCGTTCGGTCACAGACGTCTTTCATGGGCTCGGCGGCCGGATAGAGGACCAGCTTTGCGCCATTGTCCATGGCTTCGACAACCGCGGGGTGAATGGCAACCTCTTCAAAGACGTCATCCACGTCCAGGGAAGGAGGAATAAGGCCTTCGTTGAGAATGACTGCGGCGTTCCGGGGAGAGAACTTCTTGTTCGTTTGGAGGTCTTCCAGATAATCGAGATCTGCGCGTTCATGGCCGATGAGGAACGCCACTGAGAGCGTGATGCCCATCATGTCGAGGGCGCGTGTCAGTGATTCCGTGCTGATTAACTCATGCAGCGCTGTCCATCCGCCGCCTATGTCGAGAATGGCGTCATGGCGACTTTCCATGAGAGACTGGATCTTTTCTTCCAGCCATTTCCGCTGACGTTTCGTGTCACCGCCTGTGGGGCTTTTCGCATCATGGAAACTGGAAATGGAGTGCGACCGGTTCAGCAGATCGGTGTTCCAGATTTCGGGTGTGCCGCCCTGCTCGTGGATCGTCTGGGCGAGAGCATTAAGCAGGGTCGTTTTCCCGACCCGCTGACGGCCAATGATCGTAAAAATAACCGGCTTGCGCTTGGGGGCGGCTGCCTTCTGGTCGGCAGCGCCTGTGGGGGCTTTGGCGGCAATATCCTTGGTCATGGATGGTCGGCTCCTGATGAGGCAGCCCCCTCACTGTGAGATGGGCTTCTCTTCCTCTTTCAGACGCCATAGTGCCGGGCCATTCTGCGACTTAACTCCGCTGCTCAGAAAAAAATCAGTCTGGCGTGAGCCTTCTTTTCTCTTCTCTGCGCGCCCGGAGCTTTGCCCGGATGTGTTCCAGAGACTGGCGACCCTCAGCAGAAATGTTCGTATGCGGGTCCGCGTTTCTGGAGGACGGTGACGTTACGGCGGCCGAAATGGCGGGCACCTGTGGCGTGGCGGCAGGTGGCGGCGCGACGGGTCTTTCCTCACGTTCCGCGTAATACTCTTCCACAGCGGCAGGCCGCCAGTCTGCCGGGGTTCGGCTCGGCGGTTCTGGCGTCTGATCGGGTGCGTCGTTTGCCGGTTTTCCGACTGTGATTTTCTCTCGCTCGCTCTTGAGGCGTGACCACATTTTTCTGATGGCCCCAAGTCCAACCCGAGAGAGTTCGACCTCCACACCATCCTTTTTCGCGGCTTCGGCGATCATCTCCCAGGTGGCGATTTTCGCCTCGCGAAGTTCAGACACGATGTCCTGATTTTTTCTGAGCCACTGATAGACGGCTTTCGAGTGCGGTTGAGCAGGGCGTGTCTTGTGTGCCTCCTGAATCTCTCTCAGTGCCTTGGACATGATCACTTTCGCCCCCGCTTTGTGTCCGTTCTGGACACACCTCGCACTCTGAACCGTTTTCACGGCCTCTGGTGCGTCGGACCTCTTTCGCAGGCGAGGCATCTCCGTGTCAAGTTCGAGGCATCATGGAGGCATCTACGAGGCGTCTCCGAAGCCATTTCGAGGCTAGTGCGAAGCGACTACGAGGCAGGATTGAGAATTGACGAGGCAACTATGAGGCAAAGAAAAGAGCTTCTTCATAGACCATTGCACCGTTGGTGCGGACGGCTTCGCCGCCGAGAGGCAGAAGGAGGGGGGGGGGTGTGACAATCTGTCACCCCCCCCCCATCAGGAACGTGCCGTTGCTCTAAGTCGCAGAATGGCCCGGCACCATGGCGTCCGAAAGAGGAAGAAAGGCGCGCCTCATAGCGAGCAGCCACCTCAACAGGAGAGAAGCATGGCCACCCAAAAACGCCTTCAAAAGAACACGCGCCTCGTAGATCCCAGCTTCAAATCTGGCGGCCTGTTCGACTTCAACGGTGTCGATTACGCGACCTTCGTAAAAGATGGGGAGGTTTGGTTTCGTATGACTGACATTTGCCGTGCCATTGGTCATTCTTCACCCACGCGCGCCGCACGGGGCTTGGACGATGATGAACGGCAGATAGTCCCGTTGCCTTCGGAGAGCGGCGTCCAGGATCAGGTCATGGTTAGCGAAAGCGGCTTGTACCACTTTCTGGTCAAGTCTCAGCTTCCTCTTGCCGTCACGTTTCGACGGCGTGTGACCAAGGAGGTTCTGCCGAGTATCAGACGAAACGGATTCTATTCACGCCCTGGGGTGAAGCTGCCGATCGCAGAAGCGCAGTCACCCGACCCCGCCGATCTTACGCGACTTCAGGAAATGCGTCAGTTGCCGGGACGGTACATGGTTCTGAGTCTGCCGGGTCGGCCTTTGCATGTTGAAGTGCGGGATATGGAGGAAGTTCTGCTTGATTATGAGCAGGCAGACCTACAGACTTTGGTAAACTCTACGAAGCTAGTGGGCTCTCTCTGGCGAGCGTATCGTACGGAGGTGGCGATGCTGGCGGAGACGTTGCTCTCTGATGAAGGCTTCCAGCAGCTAGACCACGCCATCTCGATTAGTGCTCGATATGCACAATGGATCCAGCGAGCATCGGAGAACAAAGCCCTGGCGTTAGCGAAGGCGACGACGAAATAATCTCAGTCGCATGAGGGCTTTCTATCCTGCCCTCATGACAGATCAGACCCAGACCCCCGACCGCGCTCCCGAGACCGATGTTTCGGATCGGGAGCTTCTTCAGCATCTTCTCACCCGCTCTGACGAGCAGGGAGAAGAGATCCGGTTCATCAGCGAAAAGCTGAGTATCCTGATTGAGCTTCTGACCCCCTCGGAGAAGGGGGACGGCCCGACACTGGACGACATTCTTGCGCGTCTGGTCGAGCTGATGAAGGATCAGGAGCCGGTCATCAGGCGCATCGACCATACGACCGCCCGCAACAATGATCTGCTTGAAGGCCGCAAAGTTCGCCCGAAAGCAGAGGATGGCCGCCCGTCATGATGACCTTCCGCAAGATCTCGGCGGAGTGCAACGGCCGGTTCGTGGCCGCCTATTTTACCGAGGGCGCGCCGGATCCAGAGCACGATTTTCGCACGGACACCGGCAAGGTGCCTGACGGCGACGGTCAGCGCCTCACGAACTACTACCTCGGCCGCGATGGTCGGGCCTCTTTCAATCCGGGCATGAGTCAGAAGATGGCGGACGTGCTCGGCGTGGATCGGCGTGCCATGCCGACGACCGAAACACTTGCGGCCCTGTTCGAAGGCAAGCGCGCCGACAATGGCGAGCAATGGTCTCAGGCCAAGCGGAAGATCAGCGCCTACGACCTGACCATGGCCCCGCACAAATCGGTCACGCTGGCTGCCGAGTTTGCACCAACACAGGCGGAAGGGGCCGCGATCTGGAACGCAGTGCAGCGGGCTAATGACGCGACCATGCAGTATGTGGCCCGTGAGCTGGGCTTTGCCCGACGCGGCCACGGCGGGGAAGACGGAGAAGAGGCTGGGGAGGTCGCCTGGACGTCCTACCGGCACCGCACCTCCCGTCCGACCCTGACCCTGCATGATGCCGAGACCGACACGACCTATCTGCGTGAAGCCCCGACAGGGGGCGATCCGCACATGCACATCCATAATTCACTCTACAATGTCGTTGTCACCGACAGCGGCCATGTGGGGTCGCTGGACACGAAGCGCCTGCGATCCCGCGTCCATGAGTTCGGAGCCTTCTTTCAGGCGGAGCTGGCGGATGAGCTTCGCAAACTCGGGGTCGCGCAGTCCTATGACGCCAAAGAGCAGGCGACTGTTATTTCCGCCGTCCCGCAGGAGGCCTGTGACGCGTTCTCCAGCCGCACGGCCGAGGTGACGCGGGCCGCTCGGGCCTATGCCGAGAAGGAAGGTCACGACTGGAATGCCATGACGGCCGAGCTGAAGAACAAGATGCTCAAAGCCGCCAGTCTGGCGCACCGGCAGAAGAAAAATGAGTCCGCCGACGACGCTCAGGCCTGGCGCGAGCGCGCCGCCGAGATCGGATGGGAGCATCACAGCGTTCTCGATACAGCCGAGGCTCCTGCGCTCACGGTCGCCGAGCGACACGAGCAGGCCTATGCGTTTGCGGCCAAGCATCTTGGCAAGGAGTTCGAGACGGCTGCTGTGCTCGATCACGACAAACTGCGGATGTACGCGGCACGCGGCCTCATCGGCGCGGGGATCTCAGGGGGCATTGAGGACATTGACCAGGTCGTCAAACTGATCGAGGACAAGGGCCTTGAGGTTCGGGGTGAGCAGGTCAGCCTCGTGTCCTGCGTGAAGAAGGATCGGGTCCGCGTCACCAACACCGCCCAGATCCGGGGCGAAGAGACGCTCGCCAAAGAAGCTGTGCGGGCCTCGGCGGATCGCAGCGCTTCCCTTTCGGATGCCCAACTCACAGAGGCCATAGAGCGCTGCGACCTCGATTTTGACAACGAGCACGGCCAATCCCAGAAGGCGGCAATCTATGCCCTGGGGAAGGCCGGAAAGATCTCGATGCTTACGGGCGTTGCTGGCTCCGGCAAGACAACGCTGCTTCAGCCGCTCGTGGATGCCTGGAAGCGCGACACCCGGTTTTCGGAGAAGGGCCGTGAGATGATCGGTCTTGCGACGGCCTGGCGTCAGGCCGATGCGCTTGGCGATGCCGGCATCCATCAGCGCTACGCCATGATGCCCTTCCTGAGCCGTCTGGAGAAAGGCGAGCAGACCGTGGATGAGAACACGGTTCTGGTCATTGACGAGGTCGGGCAGATCGCACCGCGCCAGATGCTTCAGCTTCTGGAACTTCAGCGTGCGAGCGGCTGTACCATCAAGGCCCTGGGTGATCGGGAGCAGGCACAGTCCATTGAGGCCGGTGATACCGTCGAGATCCTGCGCAGGGTTCTGGCCAAGGAAGACATGCCGGAATTGCTGTCCACGGTCCGCCAGACGACCGCCCGCAATCGTGAGATTGCCGGACTGTTCCGTGGCGAGAAACCCGATGCCGATGCGCTGGAAGCGCTTCGCCCCAAAGGGAAGGCAGCCTACGCCAACCGGGACGAGGAAAACTCGGACGATCCCCGCAATGCCTTTCACCTCGAAGAGGTGCGTCGCGCGATCGACATGAAGCGAGAGGACGGCACGATCCGACTGGTCGGCGGCGATCAGGACGAAGTGCTGCAACAGATTGCTGAACTCTACGTCACGCGCCGCGACGCCTTGGCCGCGTCCGGTTCAACGCGTGGCATCAGCATGTCGGCCTTGACCAATCAGGACGCGGCCGATCTCAGCCGTGCTGTCCGCAGGATTCTGCAAGAGCGTGGGGAGATCTCACGCGATGAGGTCAAGCTCGATGCGGTCGATCAGCGCGGCGAGGCCTACGAGCTTCAGGTTGCGGCCGGAGACAGGTTGCGCCTGTTCCGGCGCACCTGGGGGGCGGTCGAAGGGAAGGGGACCACCGTTGGTAACAACGGCGATGTCGTGGAGGTTGTCTCTCACGGCAAGGACGGCCTGCGCGTCCGGATGAAGGATGGTCGGGAGGCAGATGTTGAGTGGCGGCGGCTGAAGGACCATAAGACCGGCCGGATCCTGCTTGGTTTCGGTCATGCCATGACCATTGATGCCGCCCAGGGCCTCACCTCAGACGAGCATATCAACGCGCTTCCGCGAGGTGTCGCGACCGCAACCGGGTTCACGTCCTACGTGGCGGAGAGCCGGGCCAAGGGCACGACCTGGACCATGATATCGGACGGCGCCACGTTCGAGGCCGTGCGTAATGGCCGGGCACTTGGCGATAAAACAGAGATCACCAGTGACGATCTGTGGAACCATGTCGCCAAGGGCATGTCCAACAAGCCTTATAAGGCGCTTGGCATGGATCTGCCTTTTACGTCCCAGGAGGAACGGGAGAAGCACGTTCAGGAACTGATCCGTCTCGGCAAGATGCAGGAGGAGATGGGGCAGGAAGGCCGGGACTACGGGCGCGAGGTGGCGGATCGGGTTCAGGCGATTGCGGTGCAGAAAGCGGCTGGGCCGAGGCTCAAAGAGTTGGATCAGCAAATTGAGGCGATCATGGCTTCCCATCAAACCGCCATTTCCCCTCAAGAACAGCTTCTTCGCGAAAAGCGGCTTCAGCAGCTTTCGGATCATCTGTGTCCAAGCTAGGAAACAAATGTTGCGGAGGTGCACAGACCATGATGTAAGTTGGAAATATTACGAAGGAATGACAGTTCTATTACGAAAGAGAAACAATGCCAAACTCGCCTGTTGCTCACATCATATACGAGCCTAGTGCAGAACATATATTAAATATGGCCGGAACGTATTTCCTTATGCTGTCAGGAATACTTTCGGTTAGCCGAGAGGCCACAGAAAACGATGATAAAATCCAGAAAAAATTTATAGACGAATATGAGCCTCATATATTTCTCTGGGTTGGTATAATAATCACATATATTACGGGAATGTGTGGTATTGGCTTATATCGTCTGGCTTGGTATCCTATAATTATTTTCTCGGTTGGTACGTTTGGAATTGGTTCGTTTGGAAGTATCATTATCTTTTTACTTAGAAGATACTTCAAGAGCCGGTATACGCCGCCTAGCCACGCTCCAGAGTTTTCAACTCCTGATGGTTACAAAGCGTTTTTGAGTAGAGCACGCGCGGCAAACTTGGGAGTGAATAGCCGGCGGCAAGCGTCTCTCTGCTTAATTATAGGGGCTGGCCTTGCGTTTTTAGGGGCACTTTTCGCGCTCATGCGAATTGGAACTCAGTAAGAAATGTAAATTCTATCCATTTCTATCAAAGGGGGCGCATACGAGTTTTCGAATGAGCCCCTAAATTTATACGAAGTGATTTAGATCTATCTGATACTCACGCCTGAAGGCAGTCTCCAATATTTCGGAAGGCCGCAAGGATCTCCTTTTCGCTCGCCCCCTTGGCGCCAGCCGTATTGGCCGGAAGGGCCCTGAGCTGATCGCGTGTCGCCAGAACAAGCACAGCACGACGACGAGGCGTCCGCCCCGTCCTGCTCCCAACCAGGCGCTCCAGTTGTTCAATCTTCCCCAGAAAGGCCCCATCCATGGGTTGCGCAGGCACAAGGCTTTCATCTTTGTTGTCGTCGCGATGGAAGCGGCCCCAAGCCAGCATCCCGGCAAACGGCGTATTGCCTTCTCCATGACCGTGCGCCGTGGTGGCCTGCAGGAAAGCCGTCAGATCGGTCAGGCTTGTACTGACATCGCCCATGAGGGCCTTGCTGTCCCGGTGGTTCTCATTCGCAATCCTGCCGATTAGGGCCTTGACCTCTGCCGGGAGGTCCGAGCTGGCGGTCTCGATCTGGAAGTCTCCATTCTCCAGGGTTTCGACAATGCCCCAGGTCTCAGCGTCCGGATCCACACCGTGTCCGGACTTGGGAGATGGGAGCATGACCGGACGGGCGCGGCGGACTTCGCCGGAGCGTCCATTGATGTCGGCAAAGAACGTCTTGGAATGAATGACGCGGCCGCCGAACATCGTGACGGCCTCACCCTCGATCAGGCTTTGCAGATCGTTCCAGGGCAGACGGGAAACCTCACGGACCTCAGCGCCTGAGCCGTTGTAATATCCGTAGCCATCATTCTCCACGCGGGTTGCCTGTGTGACTTCCACCTTGTCGGCCTGCTGTTCCAGCCATTCACGGGTCTTCATGGCATCCTGAAGCCGCAGCGCATGGGTGAGGTTGGCGTTGCCAAGAAGCGAGAAGGCCTTTTCGCCAATCCGGGCCGTCAGGCCGGGCAGATCCTGAAACGAGATCCAGAACATGCAGTTCAGGCCACGGCCCATGGCGAGCATCCGGTCCATGCCGTCCGTGACATAGGCGGCCAGCTCGTCAAAGAAGATCTGGAATGGCGCATCACCAGCTCCGGCCTTCAGCTTGAACACTTCGCTGGCAGAGCCATGCAGCTTCGCTCCGAGAAGCTGGGCCATGACACCGCGCAGCGAGGCTACGACGATCTTGCCCAGGCCCGCGAGACTGTCTGACGAGTTTTCCAGTGATGGCAGGATGACGATCAGGATGCGGCGGTTCAGGACCACATCGCGCATGATGATGTCGGCCGTCTCGGCACTGAAGATATGCCCAAGGCTGACGCCAAGCTGGGTAAAGACGCGCGAGAAATACATCTTGGCATAGCCGTGCTGCTCGGACGGCTTGTTTTCCTTCTGGGCGTTCCATTCCAGAGAGGAATCATAACCGGGCAGCTCGCCAAGATAGGCCTGAAGCGGCCAGAGCACATCGTCCGGAATATCCTCGACCCTGCGCTCGATGGCCTGATTGGAGCCGGGATTGCGAATGAGAAAGACCTTATGCCGGGCAAGGGTGCCGATCCAGCGCAGGTCGGTCGCATAGCGGATCGCGTCGATATTGATGGGGATGTTGTGCGTGTCGCGCATCCAGACGAGGGCCGGAACCACTGTTCCGATGAGGCCGACAGCGCGGTCGCGGAAGACGCCATTGGAATCATTGGCCGACTGTTCGCCAAGCTGGCTGACGAGCATTTCGCGGATGGCGTCCGCATTTCCGGTGGCAAACGGGTTGAAGGTGTTGGAATCCCGGGTGCCAGAGGCGGCGAGGAAGTTCAGCGCGAGCACCTGGTCATCGAGCCCGAACCGCCGTGCGAGGGCCAGCACATCGCCGTAAACCGTGTTGTCGCCTTTGGCGTCCACGAGGATGCAACCCGAGCCATGGGCCAGGGCGTTCGTCATCAGGGAGACAATGGCCGTCGTCTTGCCGGATCCGGTGGTGCCCGGAATGGCTGCGTGCTGACGGGCCGCGTCCGAGGACATCCAGAGCTGGCGGCGGGTCCGGGCTTCCGTGCCGAGATAGAGAATGCCGTTGGCCTGACGGGCCTTGCGATCCTTGGGGTTCAGATCGTTCGCATCCTTCAGCCCGCTATAGCGTGGCATGTGAAGCGGAAGACGCTCAGGACGGAGGACCACCCAGGCCGCGACGGCCGGGGCCGCGAGGATCAGCGCGCCATCTATCGCGGGCACGAACCAGCCCAGGCCGACCCCGACGAAGCCAAGCCATCCGGCCAGAGGGGAACGCAGCTCTTCCTTCGTTTTCGTCCAGAACGGGCGGGTATCGCGGTATGTCTTTCCCCGCTCGACCTGCTGATGGCCAAGCGGTGCACCAATCTTTCGGGCCGTCATGGTTTCAGTTCTCCAGCCCGAATGGGGAACCGGCCTGTGCTGGCGCGGGTGCCGGGGACGGCATTTCCAGATGGGCGGGCTGATGCAGCGCCTTCAGGATCTGCTGTGGTGCCGTGGCGGCCGGAGCTTGCGGCTGAGTCTCCAGCGGGCCGCTGGAGGGCAACGGCGGAAGAGGTGCGGATTCCGGCATGGCAGGAGCCGACGCGTGCAGGCCGCCAAAAGTGTATAACAGACCGGCACAAACGGCGGCTGTTGCGGCAACCGGTAGGAAGCGGCGGATCCGGCCAGGCGCGGCGGTCTGCGCTCCAGCCGGGGCGATCTCGGCCTGAGCGGCCGCGAGCGGTAGGGCCTGCGGAAAATGGAGATGGATCGGGGCCGCGTTTCCCTCCTCGATGTCGAGCGTGAGGGGAGCGTTCTGGCCGTGCTGGAGAATGATGCGGGTCATGAGTCTGTCCTTCAGGCGGAGCGGAGCGTGGAGAGGGCGCGATCAAGCACCGGGATATAGAGGGGGCGACGCAGACGCTGTTCCTCCGACCAGTGGGCGCGGGCGCCAGCGGCTTCGATCCGGGGATTGGGATGCACGTCTTCGTTGGGGTTTTCACTGGGGTAGCCCAGAGAGTGCAGGGCATACCAAAGCGGCCGGTCGATCAGCTTGACGATGGCAAAGGCGGGCGGCGCCAGCACGCCAGCCTCAAAGCGGGCATCGCACAGAAGCGTCATAAGCGCGGTCGTGGTCCAGCCGTGACGGTCACAGCTCTGCGCGATCGTGGCCTGCACATCGGGATCTGCAAGGAAGTCCTGCGCGTTCTTCAGGACCTCTGCGGGCACCTTCAGGCTGACCTTCGGGCCGGTATCGCCATCAAGTCCTGCGTCAGCCAGACCTTCTGACAGTTGCCCGAGCAGGGTCATGGCCTCATCGCGACGCTTGAGTTTGTGCAGCGCAAAGGCCGCAAAGAGCACCTGGGCCGCAGGTGGGGCCGCGCCCGGACCGGCCGTTGTGTAGTGCGGGCCGAGCTGACGCTCGAACGCTTCCTGCGCGCAGACCTCGCTGAAACTACCATCGGCGGCCGTGGCAAAGCGGCTGCGCCATTCGTCAGCCGTCAGGGCCGGGTCGGCCGGAAGAGGTGCCCCGGTGGACGGCGCAACAAGCCGGGTGATGCGGCGCTTGGCGAACCCGCGCAGGGTCGGAAACATTTTTGCCTGCACGGCAATCAGGCCTTCGAGATCGAGGACAGCCCGTAGCGCCTTGTTCTCCCCGAAGAAGAGACACAGACCTGCGCAGATCCCCCCGACCAGGACTGCAACCCACCGGAGCTGCAGACCGACGATGGACAGGCCGTAATAGAGCTGGATCAGGCGAATGGACGCCGGATGGTGCAGGGCTTGGTGAAGCTGGAGGTTCAGACGCGCAAGGTCAGGCGTAGGCGACAGGATGCCGATCTGCCAGATCAGGGCCTTGCAGTAAAAACGGCTGATCTCTGTGTGGAAGGTTGACCAGACCATATAGGCCAGGACAACGCTGCCGAGCAGCGCAACACCGGCCAGCATCAGGGTGAGTTCTCCTGACGAGCGCGAGCCTGAGGACCGCGAAGCTGTGCCACTCATGCCGGGTCTCCTTGATGGCTGGTTCGGATCAGGGTCTGGGAAATCTCGTAAAAGCGCTTCAGATAGGCCGTGCCAAAGCGGGGCGTGTGGGAGTGATAGCCCGCGACGGCCTGCCAGAGATCACCCCGGGCCTTGGTCATTTCCTGCCCGAGGATCCAGCCGCCCGCTTCGAGATTGGCGCAGGAGTTATTCCGCAAGGCCGCGTAGGCGCGGGACGGGGTAGTGTGCCAGTGCCGCGCAATCTCGGGGACGTGGATCGTATTGACCTGCATGGGGCCAAGATCGGACGTCCCGTTCGTATTCTGTACGGCCTGTCCGGGATGGCCGCCTTCGACATAGAGCAGGACCAGCATGACGCCTGCTGGCACATGCGCGTTATGGGCTGACTCTTTGAGGCAGGCTGCGATCTGGCGTCCGCCATCGTCCTCGGCCGAGGCAGCCGGGGCTGCCATGAGGGCCGCGAGGGCCAACGGAAAGAACATCCGGGTTTTCATGCGGCTTGCTCCTTCTGGACGGAGACCGGCTGAAGACGCGCCATGCTCGCCTGCCAGAGGCCGTTCAGATCGCACAGGTTGATCTGCCCGTTCTGAACCGGGAGGGCATCCAGCACGTCGAGCAGACAGAGCAGGACCGTCACGGCAGACTGCGCGTCATGGTCGAGGACGGTCACGCCGAGGGCGGCTTCAGGATCATCGACCAGCTTCAACCCAAAGCCGTGCCGAGTCATTTCAAACCAGAGCGCCTCGGCAGTAATCAGGAACGCAGGCAGGAAACCGCTGCTGGACGCCGCGACCGTACTGGCGCAGGGGGTTGAGTTGGTGGCGTCGCTCAGAATGACGCTGAGGCCCGTGCGGTCGATGGCCCGGACCAGAACGTCTGACAGGAGCGTGACGGCAGGAGACGGTGTCATCCGTAGCGCCTCCGTTTCCAGGTCGCCCGACCGGACCGGATGGGGCCGGTGATGAGGCGACGGACAGTTCTGAGGGCAGCCGGCAGCGTCAGGCCAAAGAAGCTGATCGTTGCAAACAGGGCGGTGCCCAGAACGCCGATATACAGTGTCGTCCAGCTCCAGTACGTGACCGTTACAAGGAGCGGGAGACAGGCCCGGCCATCAAGGATGGCTAAACGGACAGGTTGTGCGGTTGCGCGCCACATCAGGCGTCTCTCCTCCAGGCATCGTTGGCGGTTTTTTCAGTAATCAGCCCGTCTTCCAGGGCTTTGCGGATGGCGACCTCGTAGCTCTGGCCGTCGCTCTCGATGGCCTGCGCCACGAGGTCGGGCCAAAGCCCGCTTTCGGTTCGCATAAGCTGACGGCGCAGATCCTGATGAAAGGTCAGGAACTCGCGCACAGCCACACGGCCCCCGCCGACCCGCTCCAGAAGACGCTGGTTGATGACGAAGCGCAGGGACTGCGCCAGCGCGCTCACGAGGTTGTCGCGTTCGGCCCGTGGGCAGAGCGCAATGGCACGCTGGATCATGAGCGGGCCGTTATCGGCGTGAATGGTGGTCGAGAGCTTGCCGCCTGTAATGGCGCAGTTGATGGCCGCCTCCATGGTCGGGCCGTCACGACATTCGCCGAGAACCAGATCCGAGTTTTCACGGCGCATCGAGCCCTCGACAAACAGCGGTGGTGTCAGATTGGGCGGGCGGATCTCGGTCTGGGTGATCCGGTTGCCGTTGGGGGGCTTGAGGCTGTCGAAAAGGAACTCGATCGGCTGCTCGCCTGTGGAAATGTTGCACGAGACGGTCGGATCCATCAGCCGGTCATGGATCAGTCCGAACTGTAGTGTCGTCTTGCCCGATCCCGTCGCTCCTCCCGTGAGCACCATGCCGCTTCTGAGCAGGTTGGTGTCGCGGATCTCCTGCTCGACCCGCTGCTTATCCAGACTGTCCGGCAGGGTCGGGATGGGCCGGAAGACAAGATTCATGCCCGGGCCGCGCATGGTCTGTACGGGAAAGATGTTGATCCGAAAGCGCAGGGACTCACGGCGGTTGAGCGTGACGCTATAGGCCGTATCGAGCTGAAGGCTGATCAGGACACGCGGCGAGCCGTCTGCACCATAGACGTGATCCACGATCTGCTTGAGATCCAGCGATGTCGTGGGGTCCATGGTGGCGTAGCGGTTGCGGCCGTGAACCGTCAGCGTGGCGCGATGACCGGTCAGCAGGTCGATCCGCGACGCGCCGAGGCCATGCGCCCATTTCAGGAAGTCATCGAGACCGGGGGCGTTCTTTCGCGCTTCGGCGACCCACGGATACTCGCGCTTCGCCCGCTCGTGCGCCCAGGTGTCAGCGTCACGCAGTTTGAGGACGGCGCTCATCGGCAGTCCTCCGGATAGGCAACACGGGTGCGGGCCTGAAGACCGGGCTGCCCGGTGATGCGGATCACGCGGTCGCCGAGATGCAGACTGTCCCCGCCGCCCACGGCCTGACGGTTCTCGAAGACCACGCGTGGCTCTTCGACACGACCGGCCCGCAGAAGCACGCGGTAGCGGGCCATGCCCGTGATGTCGCGCTGAAGTCGGGAGAGATCGGACAGGTAGATCTCATCCGCAACCTTTTCTCCGGAGGCCCAGCCTTCAGCCACCCAGTCGTTCCAGTGCCGCACTTCCTTGTCGGTATGCGGCAGAGCGGATGAGGCCGGATGACGTGGCTTGTTCCAGGACCGCACGAGATAGGTGCGCCAGTTCGGTGCGGCAGAGGTGAGCTGCGCTTCACGGGTAATCTCGAAGACACAGCGGCTTTCATGGGCGATGGTGCCGGTGTCGTTCAGGGCGAAGGCCATCTGCGCCTGACTGACGATCGGCGGCTGCATGAGGGTCTGGCCATCACCGACCGGCAGGACGAAGGGACGGAAATCAAAGGTCGTGTCGAGGATGGGCTCGTTGTGGCGCAGCATTTCATTGATGGCAAAAGAGCGCGCCGCCTGTCCGCCCTGTGCGCCGTAGGTCAGTGCGGCCTGACGGATCTGCTCGCGTCGGCCCGGCTTCAGGTCATCGCCTGCTTCATCGTTCGGCCGCGCGTCCTGCAAGGCTTCGAGAGACGGCGGAGCCTCGCCGCCTGTGATGCGGTCGAGCTGAAGCGCGCCTGTGACCGGGGTGTTGGCCGGATTGCCCAGGGCCTCATCATTGGCGTTGACCTGATCCGCGCCTGGTTCAGGCGGGTTGGGCATGGAGACGAGCGTTCCGCTCCGGGCTGGCGGAGGAAGAGAGCTTGTGGACGGCATGATGCTGCCGTTGTCGGCCGCACCTGCGAGGGAGGAGAATGCGAGGAAGGCAGCCGTTGCGAGGCCGCAAAGCAGGGCGCGATCAGCCATGGTACGTCACCGAGATTGCGTGGGAGAGGGGATCGACAGAGACGGTGGCCTGTTCTCCCGCCTGCTCGCCGAGCGTGCGCAGGTGGTCAATCACCGGGGCCACGGCATTGATCTGGACAATTACCTTCCGATGCGGGCCGAATGCGGTCACGCTGTAGCCGATGTCTTTGCCGAGTTTGCGCACGGCAGGCTCAAGCGGCCCTTGCCAGACGAACCAGACCTGACGCTTGAGGTCAGCCGGAAGGCCGGGATCCGGCGTTATGGGCGGTGGGGTAGGGCGCAACGTGCCGAGCTGGGCCAGATCCGCGTCGGTCGTGGCAATGGCGCGTTGCAGCGCAAGCTCGGGATTGGCCATGCCTGTTGTCGCGACAGGTTCGGGCGGCTTGGTGGCGCAGGCCGAGAGGGCCAGCAGAAGAACGGGTGTCAGAACGTAGTGGTGTCGCATGGATCCCTCCAGATATTGGAAGGATCATCGCGAGCCTATCTGCGACTTTCAGAAAAAAACTTTACGGCGGTTCATCGCCACTCAGGGATAAGTCTTGTTTACTCCGTTGTTTTTTTTGTGTTGCTTTTGTTGAACATATGTTTGACAACTATTTTTAGTAAGTCGGTCCCATAGAGAAGATACGCGAGTGCCGGTGAGTGCCGCAGAGTAAAGAGAGATCCCGACACGATGCCCCAGATCACTGCAACCACAGCCCATTTCGGAATGCGGCTCGAAGCCGATTTCAAAGAAGAGTCCTTCAGGAAGGTCAAGGAACTCGGAACGACGCCTGCTGACCTGTTTCGGGACGTTCTTGAGTATGTTGTCAGAAACAACCGTCTGCCGATCCGCAAGGAAGTCGTGAGCGACGATGACGCTGTTCTTCTTGATCTGGTCAAGAAACGCCTGAAGAACCCGGGGGAAATTATGAGGAACGTGAGCCTTGACGATCTACTCTCTGGACATCCCGGAAGTCGTAAGAGATGAACTGTACGCTCTAGATTATAGCGTTGCAGAACGGTTTGTAAAAAAACTTCGCAAGATCCTGCACAACCCCCATGTTCCAAAGAACAAGCTACGCG
Source organism: Gluconobacter sp. Dm-73 (assembly GCF_018256215.1). Taxonomy (NCBI): domain Bacteria; kingdom Pseudomonadati; phylum Pseudomonadota; class Alphaproteobacteria; order Acetobacterales; family Acetobacteraceae; genus Gluconobacter; species Gluconobacter sp. Dm-73. Next base: position 111,318 of record NZ_JAERLW010000012.1, read on the forward strand.
GTTTACCGAACTGTTATAAAATCAAACTGCGTGATGATGGCATCCGGGGCGTTTATCAGGTGCATGATCAGGAGATCAGAGTGCTTTTGATCGCTGTCGGCAAGCGCGACAAAAGTGTAGTTTATGAAACTGCAAAAATCCGATTGTGAAAACAGGGGGGCTCTTGCCCCCCTTCTTTTGTCGGTGGTGTGTCCTAGGCCGCCGCCCGTTGTTGCTCATCCATGGCTTCCAGGCGCTCGTACAAGCCCCCGGCAATGCCTTGGCCTGACAGGATTTCCTCGACCAGAGCGTCCATGACCCCCTGTTGGGCCTGTTCGTCCTGAAGAAACGAGCTTTTCATCGCCAGAGCCTTGCGGCGTGCCAGTTCCTTTTCCGCACTCCCGCCTGGAAACACGATGGCAAGGCACCGCAAGGCGCGGCTGGAGGGCATCCGGGCGAAGAGACGCGACCGCAATGCCGTATCGTTCGGCGTGCTGGAGAAGGCCCAGAGCTCGATGGGGCCGAGCACGTTGACCAGAAGCTGCTCATATTTGCCTTCGGCCGCGTTCATCACCACGAAGAACGGCGCACCGTTGCGGCCTGGACCGGGCAGGCGGTTGCGCACCACATAGGCGCTGGCTGGCGTGAGCTTGAAGTTTTCGATCATCTCGTTGGCCTCGCGTTCGTCGCCGCATTTCAGGATCCAGCGGGCCGTGGACTGGCCGACGAGATCGGCGCTGAAATCGCCGCTGCGCTGGCTGATGAACGAAAGCTGGACGTTGTGCTTACGGCCTTCACGAACGTCGCGGATCGCCTGCTTATCGACCTGCGGGGCCTCCTTGGGACGATGCCATTCCTCGAAATCGAGGCGCTTGATCGTCTCTTTCATCTCGGTGAAGCGGCTGCGATGATACTCCCGCACGTTGTCCGGCATGACCGGCAGATCCGCATACTCCGGATGCAGGAAGAAGTTACGGCCGATCAGGTAGCGGCCGAGCATATACATCAGGGCCGTCTGCCGGTTTGCACTGTCTGATCCCTGCGGCGCAACACGAGCCAGATCCAGCACGATGATCCGGGCGTCCCCCAGATCAAGCTGGGTGGGTTCGGAAAGCGTCGGATATTTCTTGATCGCCGCCATGATATAACGCTCGAACGCATCAATGAGCGTCTCCTGCGTGGGCAGGATGATCTTCGAATAGCGATTGAAGATCTCCGGCGCGCGGGCCGCTGCAATCAGATCCTGAAGAATCGGAACCGCGTGACGTTGGGCCATCCCTGCCAGACGATGCTCGCCCGCAGCGATCAGAGCCGTCACCACGTCCCGCCACCAGGTCGGATCCGCGCTGTCGAGATCGCCTTCGGCCGCAGCGTGGTGCGGGAGCTGGAGGCCGAGGCGGTGGATGGCCTCATCCACACTGGGCTCGATCCCTTCGCGGTAGTGCTTCGGATTGCCGCCCGCAACGCCCGTGCATTGACGGTAGGCCTCCGGGATCACATCGCCGACGAGCTGGTCCATCCCCTCGAACGGGATGCCATCGAGCGGTGTGGCCAGCAGCGACACGAAATTGTCGATCGCGACTTCTTCGAGCGGCAGCGGGTATTCGAGGCCGACCTGAAGATCGAAGATATTGACCTCAAACCCCGGAGCCATCTGCATTTCCACGAAGATGGCCTCATGGGCACGATCCGGCCCGAGCGCGTTGCGGACCATTTCGATGAAGCCGAGAGACGCATGGCCGATGTCCAGCTTCGCCAGCAGCGGCAGCTTGACGCCATTATTGCCCATGGCGGCAGAACTCAGGAGCAGGCCAAGGAGAATGGTGTTTCCAAGCACCGTCTTACCGCTGCCTGGGGGAGCGACGATAATATCCGCGATATGTTCACGCACACCACCGCCTGTGGGATCAAATGGCCAGATCCCGCCATCGGGCTTGCGAAAGAGGATGGAGCCTTGCGGGAAGGGTGAGGCGCTTCGCATCCACGGCATCATGCTCATGGCATCGCCGAGAGGCGCAAGAGCCGGGGTGGCCGTGGAGCCCAGAGAGAGCACGGGCACCGATCCCATGGCGGCCTCAAGCGGATCACCCGGCACCCGGGTCGTTTTGCAGCCGCCCCAGCTTTCGATGCCCTGAGACAGATCGGCCGCACGGCGACGCAGCAGCTTGTCTTCGCCGACCGGTGCCCATGTGCTGGCGGTCATCCGCATCCGGACGGAATTATGGTTTTCCGTCTCCCGCTTGCGCTTGATGGCCTGAAAGGCGCGCGTGATGTCCTTGTTGCCAGGAAACATGCCGAGCATGGTGGCCCCCGTCTCCTTGATCGCGAACGCGGCTTTTCCACCACCTTCAAGGATCATGGAACTCCGCCAGGGCAGACGCTTGCGGCCCAGAGTGTTGAGAAGTTCGGAGAACGGGCGCGGATCCTCGGGGCCGAGAAGCATGTCCACGGGCGCATAGGTGTAGTCGCCGACCGTCACGAGCTGGCCGCCCTGATTTTCGGCGTCCGCGTTAAAGATCTGATCGCGCAGGGACGGCCAGAGCAGATTTTCGGTCTTTTTGCTCTGTTCTTCGTCATCCGGGAGACGCGGCATGACAGGGTCGCCCACCAGCGTCGGCTTCCAGCCGCTTCCGGCCGTCTCGCGATAGAGCGTCTCACGCGCCAGCGTGATGGATTCAGCGGCGCGCAGAAGCGTCGTGGAAATACCGAGATTGGACATGCTGTCCTGCACGCGCGCGACAAAGGCGTCGTGACGACCGGCCATCAGTTCGGAGCGCAGGGTGAAGCGCTGACCGCTCCCCGCTTTTGGCCAGGCCTTGACCTGATCTTTCCGCTCCGCCGCCACCTGCTTCTTTTCTTCACGCGTCAGAACGGCCGGTCGGGTCCACAGAATGTAGCAGGCATCTTCCCACCGCATCACCTGAGGCCACCGCAGGCGGCGCTCATTGATGATGTCGTGGAAGTCGGCGTTCATCATGCGTGAAATCTGCTTGCATCCGTTGAGCGCGAGCAGATCGACGGCCACGCGGGCCTGATCGGGATCGGAGATGTACCAGCCTTCGATCGCATGGCCAGTGCCTTCGAGAAGGCCTTGCAGCTCGATGCGCTGTTGCTCGGCGATGGCCTCCACGTCCGCACGCGAGCACATGGTGCGCAGACCGTTCACGCGCAGGAGAGAGACGTACTCGCCCCGCAGCGTCACGAGCCGGTCGTGATGTACGGCATCCGTGTGATTGGTCTCGACGTCGCAAAAGGATTCGAGGGGCTGACGAAGGAAGAGGCTCGCGCTGGCAAGCAACTCGGTCAAAAAGCCAGACATTGGAAACTCCGCGTCAGGATGGGGTAAGAGCAAGGGCCTTGTCGAGAAAGGCCGGATAAACGTCAGCGCCAGCGTCGAGCAGTCTGCCGGTCGGCAGAATACGAAGGTCTGCGCGGAGCAGATCGAGATTGCGTCGGACGGCTTCATCGGCGCTGCCACACAGGCGCATGGCCGTTGTGACCTGACGGATGGAGCCCGATTGCAGCCGGTGCTCGGCTTCCGCGCGCCGACTTTCGAGCAGACGTAGGAGCGTCATGGGTGTGCGGAAAGAGGGGGAAAACTGCGTGCCGAGCAACGGGTCCGGGATAGCCTTGAGGATGGTTTCCCAGAACTGGCGGTCAGACTGACCCTGCTGGCGGGCCATCAGGCGGAGCGTCTGATGGGCGGTCCGGGCGAGGAACATCAGGCGGGCCTGGGACATTTCGGGCCACCAGACGAGCATGGCTTCGGCGTCGATAGCTGCCCGCGACGTGTCCTGAAGAAGATTACACACCGGGCAGACCCGGAAACCGGCCTCTGAGGAGGGACCGGTCCAGGGGAGACCTGCACCGGGCGACGGCAGGCCGCAGCACGCGCAGGTGAAAGACCCATCCGACCCGTCTTTCCCGGGCCGGATCTCCTGGTCGAGACCAGGCTGGAGGAAGAACGGATCGGAAGTCATGTCGGCTTACTGGAACTGGTAGCTCTTGGCGGTATTGCTGATTTCAGCATTCCCGTTGGAGGCCGTGTTCGCAGAGTTGTTGATCCACTTCGGACCCGTCGCCGCCACACCGGCCAGAACGAAGCAGACGACACCTGCAACAGCCATGCCGGGACGCTTGGTCTCTTCCTTCTGGGATTTGTAGAACAGCACGATGCCCGTCACGAGCGCGACAATGGCGAGAGCGTAAAGGGCTGCGGCAGACCCGACACCGATGGTGTCCGTGCCTTCCTGCGCCATGTTCTGGATCTGCTGTCCAAGACCGTTGCTCGACGCCGTTCCACCAGCAGCGGCAAGAGCGTTACCAGCCATGACCATCGGCAGCATGGTGGCTGTCGCGACGGTTGCGCCGATCTTCGTGAGAGCGCGGGAAGCAGACGGGGTTGTGTGGGATGTCATGAGTTGGTTCTCCGTTGTGAGGGACAATCCCCTCTGCCGATCAATCTGACCGCGTGATCTGCGACTGAGGCGGCAGAGAGGTATTTTTTTCGTCAGCCCGTTTCAGGGCCAGAAAGAGAGGATCCAGGTCGCGTCCTTGACCGGATTGAGGAGCATGACGCCAAAGACGTACTGGATGCCGCAGCCAAGGCGTTCGCGGTTCGAGCGGCCTCTCTGGATGGCAAACCAGGTCAGGACGGCGAAAAAGCACGTCCAGGCCCCGAACATCTGAAAGAACAGGGCGAAGTCCTTGATGATCGCCATGATTGCGTCTTTGGGGCCGGTGCCGGTGATCAGGCTGTCCGCCGTGCTGTAGCTGGTGGCTGCGTCGCCCAGAGTGACCTGCACGTCCGTTCCGGCCGAGGCCGTGCTTTTGGTGAGGATGACGTTGAACGAGGCGAAGACACCGCACAGCACGAGGGACAGATAGGGCAGCCAGGGCTTGTCCTGCAGGGCCTGAATGGTCGGGTGGTAATACTGATAGATCCCGATCAGGCTGAAGATCAGGCAGGACACGGCCGCCGCATAGCAGGCCGTGGGCAGGAGCCAGCCCATGCCAACGGCGATTTCGTGGACGAGATTGACAAGGCCTTCCATGGTGGCCTCCTCAGTTCAGGTCGCCATGGGCCGTATGCAGAACCCAGGTGGCGCCCTGCTGGCTGATGGTCAGGACCGCGCCGTAGCCCGGAATGACCGTGCCAACACCCACCTCGAACTGACGGTCCTGACCGCTCGGGGCCGCGCTGTCTTCGATCATGGCGAGCTGCGGTGAGGCCGCGACAATCCGGTAGTGATGGACCCATGCAGGCTTTGGAGCCGGTGCGGCGACGGCGGCCGGAGCGGGTGGGGCGCTCGACGATGAGAGGGCCGGAGCCTTGGACGCTGGCCCGTTCATGGCAGCGCTTAGAGCGGCACGGGCCTTTTCGGCAGCGGCATGGGCCTGAGCGGCTTCGTCCGCACCGGAATTCTCGGCACCTGTCACGGCGTGACTGGCTTCGACCAGGGAGATGCGCCGTGTCAGATCGTTCAGCCTGTCTTCTTCAGCCTTGCGCTGTCCTGCAAGGGACTGGCGCAGCTCTTCGACTTCGCCCCGCTCGCGCTCGATGACGCGGGCCTCGGCCGTGACGAGCTGAAGCACGTCGATCTGCTGCTGGGTCGCCATGGGCGCGGCCTGTAGAGTATGAGCCGCCTGCACGGGATCCGCAGGAGGCGCGGCAGGTGCAACCGCAGGCGCATCCGTCTGGGGTGGCGCGGACTGTGGCGGTGCTGGCGGGGTTACAACGATGGCAGCGGGCGCGGCTTTTGGGGCCGGTGCGGAGGCAGGTGGGGTTGCGGCAGCCTTTGGATGGCCGAGGGTCTGCATTTCCGCCAGATCGGCGCTTGCGTGCGGCGGTGCGGACGGAGCAGGTTCAGGAGCCTGAGCCATGGGCGCTGCCGTCTGGTCCATGCCCACTTCCTGACCCGGTGCCGAGACAGCGTGATGATGGTGGCCACTGGTCGCAAGAATGCCCGCCAGCAGAACGGCGCAGATCCCGAGGCCTGACCCGCCATAGAGCTTCTGGCGCGGCGTCAGAGCCTCGTAGCGAGAGATGAAGGGCGTGAGCAAAGAAGCCGGGCCTGACAGTGCGGGTTCCGTCGCGTGGCTGTCGTCGTGGGCCGTTGTTTCGGTGTCCTGACGCTCCGGATCATCAGACAGGATGTCATGCTGATCGGGCGGTGGTGGCGCTGCGTGAACGGGCTCCATCCGGCGCGGCGTGATTTCGGTGTTCAGGTGGTGAACTGTGGAACTCATAAAAAAGATCCTTCTGGCTGAGACTGCCAGAAGGATCGGGGAACGATCTGCGACTGAGTGCGGAAAATCAGGGCTTGTCGAGAACAGGATCCATGAACATCACACCGACATTCACGTTGGCGGCGAGGATGATCCGCGCGCGTGTTGGCGTATCCTGTGTCAGGGCGCTGTTGACGGCCGAAGCCGCACTTCCTGCGGCGACACCGAGCTGCTGGCCCATGTTCAGACGCTGGATATAGTTCATGCCGCCCAGGGCGCTGTAACTGCCCGAGACATTGGACGTGGTTTCGATGGCCTGCCCAAGCCCCTGCACGAAGGCTGCGGCGGCAGGCATGACGAACCGCTGCATGATCAGGGGATCGACGCTGGAGGCGACACCCTGCTTCATGCTGTCGGGCGCCATCACCACGCCATTCGTTGATAGCGTGCGGCCCTGATGAATGATCTTGTTGACCTGCACGACCAGGAGCTGCTCATTTCCGGGTGCCCTCGCAACCGTTGCAATCATGCGGTCGCCTGCAATCGGGCCGCTATCGGCCTCCAGCACGATCTGACCCGCCAGATCACTGTCTGTTGCCGTGACGGTATGGGCATAGATCCCGCGACCGGCCGGGATCAGGGCTGGCGCGGCGGCCGTATCACGTGAGGCCGTGGCCGCTGCGGAGGCCCCTGTCACACCACGCGACGCCATCGCTTTTTCTGCCTGGGGCTGTGCTTCCAGCTCGGGCTTGAAGACAGCTTCCTGAAGATCCGAGACGGGAGGCCGGGTCTGAAGGCCGCTTTCGATGCGCGCGATCTCGGCGACATAACGGGCGCGGCGCTTCTCGCGCTCCTGTTGCTCGGCCTGAGATGTCTCGCCATTGCCTGACGCAGAGTAGGCCGGATCGGTCTGGACGATCGGGGCTTGCGGAGCGGTCTCGATGTGGGGCGGCGTGGGAGGTGGTGCCGGGGACGCGATTGGGGCGTCATAGCCGATCTCCTGCGGATGGGCAGGTGCTCGATCATCATGCGCGCCATCATACGACAGGACCGCTCCGGTCTTTTCGCCCTTGTCCCGGGTGACAGCGGGTGCCAGATCCGGGGTATAGGACTGTCCGGCGCGTTCGGATTTCTGTGCAGTCTCGGTGTTTTGCATCTGACGCAGACGGTCCTGCTCCGGGTTCGTGTTTGTGCCACCAGGCAGCGCATTCATCTCGGCAATATGCCCGGGATTGGACTTGGGCATCTGCTTGGTCTGATGGTGTGAGACAAGGAGGACAAGAGCGAGGACCGAGACGGCTGAACCCCCGAGCAGGAGCAGACGTCGGTTCCCGCCGCGTGTCGCACTCGACAGGACGGATTTGAACTTGGGCAGTTTCGGGATCATGGCGTCATGTCCTTGAGATGCGCGGACACGGTCCGACCGGAATCCGACAGGAGAATGTAGGGGGTCTGGCGGAAGGCGTAGAGGGTGTAGCCGTCTTCGCCGCGCTCTGAACTGTCCCAGGCAGGCGTCATGAGCGCCAGCCGCGTGCGGATGTAGAGTTCATTGCCCATACGCCATGCCCGGACATCGTCAGGAGAAAGGCCCTCGACGCTCTGGGGAACGGCGGAGGCCGGAGCGATCCCGGACAGCATGGCGTTCATGAACGGCTCTGCCGTACCGGGGGCGGCTTCCGGACCCATTTCCTGCTTTGCGTTGGGGCCGTCTTCGTTCACGCGCACCGTCAGGTTGTCGTCATAGGTGCCGCGCCCAGCCAGAAGCAGGAAGGAGATCGGCTTGATGGCGCCCTTCAACGTGACGAGCAGACCGCCGCGTGCCGACAGCGACAGTGGCTCAATGTTGATGGTGTTGCTGCCAGCATAGGGAACACAGGTGTAAAACCCTGTGGTCTGCACGGCAGGAGAGCCACCTTTTCCGCCGTCCGACGAGCAGTTCTTTAGACCGTCCGGATTGGCGGATGTGCTGGTTGTGTTCCACGCAATCGGCCAGGGTGCGCCGGAGCGGTCCACGAAAGAGACGGCCGTAGGATAGCCCTTGGTCGTGAAAATCAGCGACGTCTGCTGACCGGGCGCGAAAGACACGCGGATGGCCGGTCGGCTCGTCGGCGCGGCGACTTCCGTGGCGACATCCTCACGCGCTCTCTGGTTCTCTTTGAGGCGTTTGCCCAGACGATGAATCATCTCCGGTGTCAGGGGAATGGCTTCATCCTCGGCAGCCTGCTGGTCCTGCTGCTCTGGTGACAGGTGTGGCGCGGCTGGCGCGGCATCCGGAGCTGGCGCAACCGACTGAGCCATTGCGGTGAAGGGCATCAGGCCCATGAGGCCGAGGAGGGACAGCGAAAAAGATCGGGTTTTCATGGTGCGGATCCTCACTGCGGGCTGGCCACAAGCTGGGTAATGGCAATGCCGTCAGGGTGATCCGGGTCATCGACGCGCTCGACATGCACGGTCGCAATCAGGGTCTGGGAGCTTTCCAGATTGACGTTCTCGCAGGTCTGAACGAACGGGAACTGCACGACATAATGGTGATGACCGTTCACCATGCTCTGCTGGCGAATGGTTGCGGCACGGGTCGGCTGCGCGTAGCAGAGCAGCTTGGCTTCTTTCATTTTCGCCAGATTGCCGTCCTGAACAAAGGACTGTGCGAACGTGTTCCAGCCGTTCAGGGTGAAATGCGCGCCAGCCGCGTTAAGCTGCGACGGGTAATCCCGGTAATTGATATTGTAGGGCTTGAGCGACCACTTGATGACCCAGGACAGGAAGTCTTCCTGACTGAGGATCGGGCTGTTCAGAGCAATAGCCGGGCGAGGGGCGTTGATTCCGTCCACGAAGAAATACTTCGGGAGAGGATGGTACGACCAGGCGCGGGCCAGGAGCACGGCCAGCACCACCACGACGGCGGCGAGGGCGATGGACGTCTGCAAGGAACGCTCAACGATCTTTCCCTGAAAATCAGGATCGGTCAGGCGTCGGCTCAGGGATCCCGAGGAGCGGCTCATGGCGCGGTGTCTCCGTGGAACGACAGCGGGGCTGCGGATGGCATTTCAAACCTCATGATGACTGTGTCATCGTCACCGTGACCCGTTGATCTGCGACTGAAGTTGAAAAAAGCAGAGAAATTTGCGGATCAATCGCCTGAGCGCATGACGGCAGTCTGCTGATGCAAACGACTGGTTCGGCGACCGCCACGACGTGGGCTCCAGAAGAAAAACCCTTTCTTTCCCAGGCACTCGCGGCGCATGTGATCCATCTTGTTCAGATAGATTTCATACAGGTTGGGATCGAACGTCTTGCGCATATCCTTTTTGGAACGTCGCGGGAGATGGAGCCAGCCGGACTGGCTGACGATGGTGCGATTGCTCAAGAGAAAGTCATCGGCCACAGCCTGAGGGGCTTGGTAGGCAAAATGCCGCATGGCCAGTTCGTGTTGCATTTCAACGGACCAGCGTGTGGTGCAGGCATTTCGGCTGAAGCCGATGACCAGTCCGGTGGGAGAGTTCCGGACCTGCCATCTGCGGCCCTGACGCTCTTCTGGTGTCAGACGGGACGCCTGTTCCCAGGTCAGAACAACGGATGGATCAGCGGGAACGGCGAAAGGGTCAGCAGCAGGGCGGAGACTGACCAGCTTGCGCTGTAGGCTGCGGACACTGCGGCCCATTTGCTTGGCAATGCGCTGGAGCCCGATGCGCCGCTCACGGTGTGCCAACAGCGTGGCAACGTCAGCGTCTGTCCAGACCGCCTCGGCATAACGCTCCCGTGCGGGTAGGACCAGGGCGGCGCGTTTCTTGCGTACTGCCATGACGGTGCGGTTGAGGCGCTTTGCGATGGCGGGGAGGTCTTCGCCCTTGGCCCATGCGCGGCTGAGACGACTGATATCGCGAAGAGACCATGCCTGAGGCCCGCTTCTGAGCGGGGTGCGTTTAAGATCTAGTCCTTCCTTTTGCGCAATGGCCTCTATTTCGAGGCGGCTTATGAAAAGGGCAGCCGCGATATGCGCGACGTTCACACCTTTTATTGCCATCTTGATGACGAGTGTCCTGACTTCCTCGGAATTTTTTCCGGGAGAAATCAGGTGCTGCTCTTTTTCACTTTCGACATCAGACGAGTGAAATAACGCTTCTTCTACGCTGCCGAGGGCGGGGAGTGAGGAGCGGAGGCTGCGTGCAAACATCGTCGGAAGTCCCTATCACGTTTCAACGTATAAGGACTTATCCGATGATAGATCACCGGTTACAAGTGATATAACACCAGACGACTAAAAGTTTTTTGTTAGTTCACGGTTTTCTGTATGGCACCACTCAATGCGATGAAGCTGTCATTAAAAAATTCCACCTGTTCGCGGACGCTCTGGATATTGCTGTAGAGTCCGAGCGTGCGGAGAGAATTAAAAATATCTTTCTGATTGGGGAGACCAGGAAACAGATCGGCTGTAGCGATCTTCAAGGCCGCTGCGATGCGTCGAAGAGACTCAATTGATGGCTTTCGCAGACCAATTTCAATGAGCTGCATAGCCGGCGTCTGATGCCCGCTAGCTGCGCCTAATTCAGAAATACTCATCTGACGCGCAAGTCGGATATCTCTGATTCTCTCACCCAGCTGCCTTACAACAGGCTCTCGCGGATCGCTTTCTGAGGCGGTGGCACCCTTGCGGGCGGCAACATCATGTTCGCGGGCCAGATGAAGTTTTTGGATGAGGTGAGATAAAGACCCTGAAGTTTTCTGGAAAGCGTCAGCGAGCTCCAGATACTTCTGAGTTTCCTCCTCGCTGATTGTAACTTCGATCGGCAATATATCGTGATTATCAAGTGGGAGTATTTCGTTGGGAGGGGTTTTAAGGGCCAGAAGTATCTTATGCAGGGTCACATAAGATACATTTTTCCCCCGCTCGATATTTGAAATTGTCCCGACAGCCAAGTCTGTTACGAAACAGATATTTACGACATTCATCCCTTTGCCTTCCCGGACATCCTTAATTCTCTGTCCCAGGTCCACAAGGTATTCGTCAGATTGCCCGTCACTTACCTGCGTCTCTGTTTTCTTGTTCATGGCTAGTTCTCTCTCTCGGCAGGCCTACGCACCAGATTTCGGGTCCAGATACAGCAAAATACCAACGAGAGCGCCCCTGACAACTGAGTTCGTATTTAACATTTCTCCTTAGTCGCACGTCGATTTGCGATTGAGAACTTTAAGTCATTTCAGGAGAGACCGAATGTTTGTAATGTTGCCTCCAGCTCATGTGCAGCCTGCGCCCTCGGGACCAGTCTCTCTCGCGCCTCCTGTAGAACCGTCCATCCAGACTGCGCCGCCGAAGATAGTCCATCATTTCCGCATGACTGCTGGATATGGTCATCAAGTGCCACTCTCCTTCGCGATTAGGCAGATCGTCCCCGCAGGAGTGCGCGTGACCTATGGCGCGGGCGTCGATCCGGGTGAGGCCGTGGACTGGCAGGGCGGTCGGGAATGGAACAAGATTCTGGCCAGCACAGTCAGCCCACTCGGCGAGCGTATCGAGGTTGGGCGCGCACACGTCACTATTTTGAAGAAATAAGCGTTAGTCGCAGATCGCACTGCTTCTCTGCTGGGACTTACCCAGGAGAGAGGCATGTCACCAGACGATCAAACACCCCACAGGGAAATCCCGCCGAGTTCTCTGGCTCCCAATCTCGCTCTTGCGCGCCACAATCTGCTTGAGCATTTCCGTGTCCGGACTGGACACACTTCCGGTACGGACGGGGCGGTCGTCGCCTCTCTGGCCAACCTTCTTGCGTCCCTCCCCAATGAGGAGCGGCGGACCCTTGTGTCCGAGGTGATCTCGACCGTGGCCGGTGGAGAGGATCTCGTGGCTGCCGCCGTCGCCAGCCGTGCCGACCTTGTCACCTGGACCGATAGCGAGAAGCGGGGAGAACTCTCTGCCCGGGTTTTCTCGGAGGAACGTCTCGCGTTCCTGCGCGATCTTCTTGACCCCGAAGAAGAAAGGTCGGTCGCATGAAACGGGCACCCTTTCTATTTATCGCGGCTGCCTTGTCGCTGCCCGTAGGGGCCTCCGCCGCAACACAGGGCAGTCAGGCCTGCGCCACCCTGACACAGGCCGCAGCGGACGCCGTCAACGGGCGGATCAAGGCCAACAATGCCTACGAGAAGCAGCCTGAAAGCGTCAGCGGCCTGTCGTGTCTCGACAAATTCTTTAACGGGACCGGCCTCAATCTCCTGACAAACATCGCCAACCCTGCGGCGCTGATCAATGACGTTGTCGGGCAGGTCGAAGGAGAGATCTGTTCTGCGGCCCAGAGTGAGTGGAACAACACCGTCGGGGCCGCGCAACAGTGTGGCCTGAGCCTGAACGGTGTGAATGTCGGTCTTGGCCTGTCAGGTGGAAACGGCCTGATGTGCCCCTCCCTGAACTTTGGCGGCAACGGTCCCCAGCTCGCGGCCGGAAGTCTCGGGAATGGGGATTCCAATGGCTATGTACGCGGTGAGCCACGCTTGCCGACCGGGTACACAAGCACACCGCTGGATGGGGTATTCTGATGAAGATCCGCCTCAATCCAACAATCGCAACGATGCTGCTCTGCACGACCGTTCTTGTCGCGATGCCGAAGCCTGCCAATGCGTTCATCGGCGAGGCGGCCGTGGTCGCGGCCATCAGCGCCCTACAGAAGTTTACGGGCAGTGCGCTGTCGTCGATGACCAAGACCCTGACGTCCCAGTTGAACAGCTCGATGGACAGTCTGACGAACCCGAACTCCGTCAGTTCCATGCTGAACAAGGGGTTCACCCAGCTCAGTAACTACGAAAAGGCGGGTGTCGCCGCAGAGCAGCGGATCGCCGATGCGTCCAATACAGCCATGGCGGAGTTCGCTCGGCGCCAGCAGGACACAACAATCCGCGACGAGCATATGATGAACCCCGAGTTCTGCACGGGGATCGACGGGTCGCAGGCCACCCAGGGGGCTTCACAGTCGGCAAGGACGGCGACACGGGCCATTGCGACGATTACGGACAGTCGGGGAGAAGCTGACGCAGGAACGCCGTCTTACTACGGCAAGGGCCAGGGCGTGGCATCAAGCATGGCGCTGCACGGGCGGCGGTATTGCTCACATGAAGACGTCACGGCCGGTCTGTGCTCTGCCCTCTCCCGCCTGCCCAATGCGGACCAGCGGGCCATTTCCTTGTTCGGGCAGGATACTTTGTCGGCTGACGGCGGTGTGGACGCTGCCAACGATTATAGCACCACACTCATTCAACCCGTAGCTCCGGCCGCGCTGCGCGGTGAGCAGCTTACGTCCACGTCCGGACGCGAAGCCGCGCTGCGTCGTCGTGCCTACAACGCCCGCATGTCGCTCTCGCGCTACGTGATGAATTTCATCACCTCGCTTGAGATCCCGTCGATCAATCTGACGGATGTGCAGAAAACCGAGATGCAGGCTGAAGGGATGGCCGTCTCGGATCAGGCCTCGTGGCTGACGTCGATGAGCCTTGAGGTCAACCGTCGTGTCTCCGGTGTGACCTGGAACAAGAATCTTCAGCAGATGCCGCCCGCTACCGTGATGCGTGAGCTGGCCATCGAGCAGGCGCAGGCCAACTACCTCGCCCTGCAGAATTACCGTCTTGGCCTTTTCCAGTCCTCGCTCGCCGCAACGCAGGTGGCGCAGCACGAAGAGGAAAGTGAGGCCAAGAGACTTGCCCCCATCCCATCTCCCAACGTCAATCCCGGAGGCTGACATGGCCCAGAACGATACCCAGACCCCCGCCCTCGCAGACGTGTTCCAGAGCCTGGAGCGCGTGCGGCCGCAACTTGAAAAAGAGGCTCCCCAGCTCGCCGGTCAGATCACCCTGCTGGCGCAGAAGCAGCAGGATCGGGACCTCGCCGCCAATAAGCGGTTTCGGACGAACGTGGCCTATGTGCTTCAGGACGCTGAGCGTCTGGTCGGTCCAGTCCTGCCTCAGGAGAGCGGGCTGCGCGAAGAGATGACGCAACGCGCCATGACCGTGCCCGGTCTGACGTCCGAGACCCTCAAGGACTTTATGCGACAGACCCCCGATCTGATGGATCAGCGGCTGGTTGACACCGTGCGCTCCGTTTCCGAGCAGGTGGCCTCCATGGGCGCTGACCAGCAGGGCAATCCGGAGATTGACGAGGCTCTGCACTCGCTAACGGATCGGGTCGCTAACGCCGCACGGTTCTCTACGCACGACCCGGAAGCGCAGACCGTTACAGAGAATGAACAGGCAGATGTCAGACCTGTGGAACCGGCCTCCGAGTTCGATGGGAGCCCTGAGCCACCGCCGTTCGATGATATTCCCGAGGCCCCTGAGCCAAAGGACAGCGACGAGCCCCGCGTGCAGGATGGCGCAACTTCAACTCGCCCCTCTTCGGCAGAGAAAGCGGATCCTAGAATGCACGCCTCTCCTGGCGGAGGCGATCCGGGAGCAGATCAGCCTCAGGCCCAACGTCCTGAACGTCCGGCCGACGCTGGCGCAGCCGACACGAAGGCAGCACCTGAGGCATCAAACAAGGGTAATGCTGGCGCAAAGGCGCAAAGCCGATCTGGGCCAGAGAAAGAAGAAGAGAAAACTCCTGAACAGGAAGCGGCGGAAAAGGTCGTCTATCAGGTGCGAGGTCCAGGCCTTTTCACCCGTCTCGCACAGGCCATTCGTCCCGAGGCTGTGCAGCAGACCGTAACGCCCAGGTCTAACTGGATGGCCAAGGCGCAGACGATGAACGCCGCCCATGGACAGCAGGCGGACGCCAACCATCTGGATCGGACGGAAGCCCTCGGTCTGAAGGCGCAGAGTGCTCTCGAAGCCGTGCAGAATACGCCTGCATCTTCGGTGATGCGTGAAATTGCAGACGCCGCGAAATCCGAGCCAAACGGCATGGATGGCGTGTTGAGCGAAATGCGGCCAGGAGGTCGGCATGAGGGCCTGCAATCACGATTTCAAGCCGAGCGGAGCACCAACCAGGCGTTCGCAGCGCAACTGAAGGAAGCGGGCGAAGCCGTCGCGGCCTATGGCGCTCACCGCGAAAAAGCCGCCGATATTGGGCTAGAGCGTGGGACAGAGGCTCAGGTTGAACAGCGTTTCAACGGCCTGGACAGCAAGATTGGCGAACTCGCCAAGGGGGTGCCGGGAAAGGAAGCCGGGACCAGCATCGTCGAAGACCTCTCAGAGAAGGCGCGTGAGCTGGTGAAAAAGGCGGTCGAGGCCGTTGCCTCTGTCTTCCGCCCGTCTCCGTCCGCGTCCGCCAGCGCAAGCCCGGGAATGTAACTGATGACCTTCTTCAGACGCTTCAGCAGAACAGGTGGGGCGCTCTGCGCCCTGCCTCTCTTACTCGCAACAGGGATGGCTCACGCGCAGTCGGTCACAGGCAACTCGACATCCGGGAACTCCACCTACGGCGTGACCTGGAACATGCTCGATCCCGGTGATGACTGGGCCGCGACGATGATCAAATCGGTCTTTCCGGTGTTCGGGTCGTCTTCGACAACCACCGGCACTGAAGCCACGGTTATCGGAGCCATGCTGGGCGATCTGTCCGGCTTCGTCATGGCGCTGGCCATGGCGTTTGTCTCATACGTCATGATGATGAACATGCACCGCTCGGCCGAAACGTCGAAGGTGCTTGGATCCAATCAGACGTCCATGAGCATCGTGCGGATGGCCTTCGGGGCCATTATGATGCTTCCGGTTGCTGGGGGCTTCAGTGCCGGTCAGGCCGCGTTCGTTCAGGGATCTCTCTGGGGCGTCGGCATGGCGAAGACGGTCTATTCGTCCGCCGTGCAGGCGATCGGGCCAGACGGAAAAACCATCGCGCAGCCCATGGTGCCGGGAACGAAAACCATTGTGGCCGGACTGATCGCCAATGAGATGTGCCGGGATCTGGTCAATCTGGCCTCATCCAATTCCAGCCTTGTGCCGGCACCGACCGGTCAGCGCGTCTGGGTTGTTCCAGGCGCGGATGTTGGCGTCATCACCTACCCGTATCAGATGACAACCGGGGATGGTCAGCCGGTCTGCGGCTCTGTGACCATTCAGGCGCCCCGGGCCGCGACGAAGGTTCTGGGCGTGACTGTGGACACGGCCGCCATGCAGCAGCAGATCCTCGACAGCGTTCTGGTTGGCGAGATCCGGCCGCAGGTGCAGCAGGTTGCGAACCAGTTCTGGCAGACCAAGAGGTCCTCCAGTCTCGCACCGCTCGTAACCCTCATGACGCAGGCTACAAACGACTATACCAGCAAGCTGACGGCCAAGGCTGCCAGCATCCGCCAGCAGGTTCAGGCCGCTGTGATGCAGCGAAGCACAAGTTTCCAGGCGTGGAACAGCGGCACGAACGGAAGTGCTGCAAATACGAAGAACCGATTGGATAGCCTCGGTTGGACGGGCGCAGGGGCCTATTATCTTGAGTTCGCCCGACTCAACGGCGAGACCATGTCCCTGATGGCCTCAACGCCGAGCGTCAGCGCGCCAACCTATGTCGGCCTTGGCGAAGATCTGCATGGGGACATCGCGCCGCTGATGCAGTCCATTGGTGCGCTTCTGGCCAATATCTCCAACATGGTCGCGACGCAGGACGGCATGAATGCTCCAGGCGGCAGCAGCGACCTTTACGCAGGTGTTACGCCAACAGGCGATGGCGCAGGCGTTCTGTCGCAGGTGGCGCGGTCTCTTCATCTGACTGACTACACGCTCCAGACGGTCATGGCATTTATCGAGCCGTCTGGTGCTGAGGGCTACTGGACGGATCCGTTCGGGAATCTCATGGGCCTTGGAAACTGGATGGTCACGACCGCCCTTTTGGTCATGGCATCAGCAGCGCTTCTCGGCTCGGACACCGGATCTGCGATCACAGCGGCTGGTGCGGCTTTGACGGGCAATTTTGCGGCCGCAGCGGGTATTGGGGTCGGGCATGTCGTTGTCAGTTTCCTCAGTACGCCCATTCTGTCGGGGGCCATGGCGCTCCTGGTTCCAGGCCTCATGCTGGCCTTTGTGCTGCCTATGGTCCCCTGGATCATGTGGATGGCAGCCGTTGCAGGCTGGCTTATTCTGGTCTGCGAAGGTGTGATTGCGGTTCCGCTCTGGATGCTCGCTCACATGACAATGTCAGGTGAAGGTCTTCATGGGCACGCGAAGGCAGGATACGCCCTGATCTTTAACGTCCTCTTTCGGCCGACCCTGATGCTGTTCGGGCTTTTCCTCGGCTATTTCGTGTTCGACGCCATGTCCTGGCTGGTCCACCAGACGTTCGGGGTTGCCGCAGGGTTCGTGCTGTCACATGGCTGGATCGTGACCAATCTGGTCGGCATTGTCGTGATGCTCGGTCTGTACGTAACGGTCCACATTACGCTGGCGCTGATGTGCTTCAGGTTGATTGGTATCCTTCCGGAACGCGTTCCTGCCATGATTGGCTTTCATGAAGGTAGCCGGGTCGATCTGGACCAGTTTTCGAGGGACGCTGCGGTAATTGGTATGGCGGGTACCTTGAAAGGGATCGAAAGTTCTCTCACCCCGCCTAAGAAAGACGAGGCAAAGGGCAATTCGAAAAAAGGTGGCGCATTAGCGAAACAAGGCTCTACTTTAGCAGACACAACACTAAGCCGTACTACATGAGGTTCTGAGATGTTCGGTAGCGATGGAATGAGTGGCTGGGCCGGATACATGCTTGGCCAGATGTCTGCCGATTCTGCACGTCGTCGGCGCGAGGTGGTAGACAACTTATTACGTCGCCCATCCGAAAGCTGGCAGGACAGGTACGCGGTTCTCGTGGCTAAAGCTCAGGAGTTTCTCGATCACATCAGGTGGCAGGAAGATATTCTTCAAGAGCGAAAGGACCGGATTTCCGCTCTTGAAGGAGAACTCGCTCAAGCTCAGGCCGACCTGAATCAACAGATATCTCTCACGAAGCAGTGGAGAGAATTTGGAGACAAGTCGGAAGCCAACTACGACGCACTAAAAGCGTGGGCCGACCGTGCCGAAGCCTCACTTGCACGGTATCGCGCCCTCCACGGCCCTCTTCCACCAACAGAGAAAACCGGGTCTTAGTCGCATCTCCCCTCGATAGGGTCTCCTTAATTCTTTGGGAGACCCTTCATGCGTTCTCGTACCTCTCTTTATCTCGCTGGATCTCTGTTCCTGGCAGGACCGGCAATGGCGCAGACTCAATGCGCCGTCCCTTCCCCTCCTCCCCAGACGTCCGCACCGCAAAAGGCCATAGCATCAGGGCCTCAGCCGGCTGACGCAATCCAGCGACTGGTGCAGGCCGGAAGCGAGATCCTGTGGGCAGAGCCACAGCACGGTCTCCAGACTGGCGTGGCTCATGGGGACAACCAGCTTCTTGTTTTCTTTACCCCTGAAAATCATAGCTTCATTATTGGCGGGACGCTTATTCCCGTCCCTTATGACCGCCTTCACGAGCTGATGGGCAAGCGGGCGACAGATCTTGAGGTCTGGCACGAAACAAAGGGCATGTTTGTGCGCAATGGCGATCGCTTTCAGGTGCTCTATGCGACGCCAGACGGTCAGGCCGCCATTGCCGGCACTGTCTGGGACGCCGCGGGGAAGAACATCACCCGTCAGCAGATCCGCTATATTCCGGGGGCGGTCCCCACGGTTCGGATTTACGTTCCGGGTGGCGGCAAGGCCTCGGCCGGGTCGTTGTCGGAGCAGATCTACGCCGGTGTGATCGGACAGAAAGGCGCGCCGGAGGTGATCATGTTCATCGACCCGCGCTGCACGTTCTCGATCCGAGCCATGCAGCTCCTTCAGCCCGCCGTCGATAGCGGCAAGCTGCGCCTGAGAGTCGTGCCGCTCTCGCTCCTTGACTATGAAGACGGGGGAGCCAGCACGCGCTACGCCAGGGCCATGACCTCCCTGTCCGCAGACGCCAGTATGGTGCAGGCGTGGACGTCCGAAGGCCTCTCCGCTGCTCTGGATCAGCCTTCTGCTGAAGCACAGTCGCGACTTGACGCGAACATGGCGGCCGCGAAGGCGGTATCGCTGACGGGCACACCGACCTTTTTCTGGAAGCATCATGACGGATCTCTGGGGCGTCTCGACGGCGTGCCTCCCGATCTGGACAAGTTCCTGAAGGATGTCAGCCAGTGAGCGGGGCGAGCGAAAAGAAGGGAGTTCTGGCGAAAACAGGCCGGGCCGCCCGGTTTGTTGTAGGTTCCCCATCCGTCGCAGTCGGGGCCACGAGTATCCGTGATGGCTATAGTCTGCTTCGGACCCTCTGGGGCATCGTCCGGAGACGGCCTGAGGCAGAGGACGGGTTTCAGGTGGATGAATCGGGACACATCGACCTTGCCGCGACGGCAGAGGTGTATGATGTCAGTCTGGCCGCAGTCGAGATCTATCTTCAGAACCAGCAGACCAAGACGTATCAACGGGCCTGGTGCGCAGCCCTCATCGGGGCTGCTCTGCTCGCGGCGTGGATCATTGTAGGCCTCAGCGGTTCATGGCACAGCCAGACGCTCGTGACAGCGATCGAGATGATGCCGTTCTGGTTCGCTCTGGGGCTTTATATTCTGCAGAATGGCTGGCTGAACTGGCAGTTTCGCCAGCGGCGAAAGGCTGGGATGCTGGCCTATATCAGGGAAGCCGACACCCTTCTCCCTCGACGGCCCTGAAGCAGGGAGCGGCCCAGGAGGGCCGCTTTTCCTTTAGAAGGTTCCAGGTGGGTGCGTGGAATTATTGTTGGGGCCACCAACGGCCCAGCCCGCGTGCTCGTAGTCCTCACGGCCTCCCGAATTACGCGGATCTTCGATTTTTACGATATGACCCTGCCGGTCATAGACAGGCGGTGCCCAGACGGTCCTTGACGACCCGTAGGCCGCGTCCGGCTCATAGCGAGCATGTTTGAGCGGGGGCGGCTTGGGGCCATGACCATGACCGGCCGAGACGTTGCCTGAGCAGGCCGCTAAAGCAAAACATGCGATTGCAGGTAGGAAATATAGTTTCATTGACCAGTCTCCGCTTTGGTATCATGGAAACTGGCATGCACATCTGCGACTAAGGTGGCAAAAACGTCTCAGGCTTTGAAAGCGCGAGCTGATTCCTTATGAATGATAAAGGGATCTCCAGCCATGTCCGCTTCAAATGCACTGAATTTCTTCAAACATTCGCTTCTGAGTTCGAGAAATACAGTGTTTTGGCACTCTAGTTTTTTAAGCTCATCCACATAGCGAGCGCACTCTTCAACCTGATCAATATAGTCACGTATCAGGGCGGGAGATATAAAAACCATCGTTGACATCGAAGTAATGGTTTTATTGATTCCATCAATAAGAAATTGGGCCTGTGCGCATAAAGATAATTCATCGCATACGCTTAGTATTGAATATAACTCTTTATTATATTTCAGCACAACAGAACCCATCAGACACCTTTATTAATACCATATAAAACAAAAGTCTGACCGCACCAGGGTTCCAGGTACGGACCAAAACGACCTTTATTTATTTTATCTTCAATTTTCTCCTAAGAGCCTGTTTGGAAAATCACGGGTGAGCATTTCTGCGCATGAGATTGGCGCCCATGGCGACGAAGATCATGGCCTGTGACACGTCGACGCGGCGTTCGTAGTCACGCACGAGCCGCCGCCAGCGGGTCATCCAGCCGAAGGTCCTCTCGACCACCCAGCGTCGCGGCAGCACCTCGAAGCCCTTTGCTCCGTCGCGGCGGCGGATGATCTCGACGATGAAATTCAGATAAGTCGCCTTGTCCATCAACTGCAGGCGGTCATAGGCGCCATCGGCGAACAGATGCTTCACCCATGGCCAAC
>NZ_JAERLW010000013.1:0-84372 GCF_018256215.1 Gluconobacter sp. Dm-73
GTGAGTGAGCTGCTTGCTGCCGTTCGTTGAGAAAACACAGGTCCCGACACGCTCATTCAGACGACCGATATGGGGGGGGAAGCGGCATGTCCGGTTTAGAGTAGAAAAATCAATAAAATGGACATGCCTCTCTTCTACATGACGAATTTTCTATCACGCCATCAGCCGTGACACTGACAATGTCTTCATCTTCAGGGATCTGCTCAAGAAGCATGGGCAGAACCGGAGCATCACCGACAGTGTTTCTTGTCATGTCTACGGCTCTGATTTCCATTGATCCTTCGTCGATCCCGATATGAAGTTTACGCCAGATCCGACGCTTCGAACCGCCATGTTTGCGGGTGTGCCATTCACCTTCTCCCTCGACCTTGATCCCGGTGCTGTCGATCAAAAGATGAAGTGGGCCGTTCGAACCACGATAGGGGATATCGACCGTCAGGCTTTCCTGTCTGCGGCTCAGCGTACTGAAATCTGGAACAGACCACGGCAGTCCCGCCAGGTGTAGGAGACTTTCAACAAAACCCGTCGTCTGCCGTAGTGCAAAACCGAACAGGACTTTCAGCGTCAGGCAGGTCTGTATCGCAGCATCGCTATAACTCTGCCGCCGTCCCCGACGCCCCGTCGCCATGCCCTCCCAAAGCATGGATGGGTCAAACCACACCGTCAGGGAGCCACGCTTTTTCAGCGCCGCATTATAGGAAGACCAGTTCGTCGTGCGGTAGCGCGTGGGGGTCACTGCACTCATCCCCTCAGATAATAAACCCAAGGCAAAACCGAAATCCCCGCACGCCATTTATGCAACAAAGCCGATCTCCTGGCCCGATCAGACCTGCGATATAGGCCGGGCATATTTTACGCCGCGTCTTGTTACCAAGACCTTCCAGATACGGGACGAGCCATTGCTCAAGATCCGCTTGCCAGTCTTCTTCCAATGCCAGCCTCCGTCAAAGCTGGCTCACCATGAATCACGCAATCAGCCCCATGGGAATCCTAAAAAATATACTTCTGCCAAAGTAGTGCTAGTATCCCGTCGAGACGATGTACAGTACCGCCTCAACAACCCGCCAGAGTTCCGTTCTTCTGAACGGCATCAGAGAAACCAGAAGCGCCCATTTCCGATCGCGTAGATCGCTTTCATAGGTCAGATCATCGCGACGATACTGACGACGGGTGAGTTCAGTCTAGGCCACAATTCACTCCTTTTCTTTGCAAAGACCGAGGAATCACAAACCACTGGAATTGCGCAATTCATTTTCGGCCAGGCTCTTAAGTTAGAATTTGATTATTATCTCCTGCAGTAAGAAGAATTTGATGAAAGTTGGCGCTTGGACCAGTCAACTCTGTTTCCAGAGTGGCAAGAGAGATGCTGGCTCGAGGTGAGGGTCCTGAAATTGGATGGAATGTTGCGCCATCGGCATGGATTTGACTTAAGTAGGCAGGGACAATCGCAACACCTAGCCCAGCTGCAACCATCGGGATTGTTGCAGCGATCTGAGGGGCAGCTTGTCCGAAACGCGGAGTGAAGCCGGCTTGTTGACAGGCCGAGATAATAGCATCGTAGAAACCGGGACCGAGTGATCGATCAAAAATAAGAAATGGTTCCTTTGCTACATCAATCAATCTGAGGGTGTGGCGTTTGGACAGTGGATGGCCTTTTGGGATGGCGATCAGGGTTGGTTCATCAAAGAGGGGATGGAGTGCAATGTCCGGATCTGGCGCTGGTGGACGCACAATGGCGAGATCCACCCGGCGCTCCCGTAAGGCCTCACAGAGAGCAGGAGTGTTACTTTCTTCGAGTGTAATCACAATATCCGGCCACTGCTCACGAAATGCCCGTATGGCTTTGGGTATCAGAGGAAGAAGTGCGACGGCACCTGCCATGCCGATCCTGAGGCGTCCTTGTTCACCGAGGGACAATCCCCTGGCTAGAAGGTGAAATTGCTGCTCAAGACGCAAAATTGTCTGGGCTTTTTCAAAAAGCTGCTCTCCAAAATCCGTCAATGCGGCTCCACGTTTGGACCGTATAAAGAGTTGCACTCCCAGTTCTGTTTCCAGGGATTTGATCTGCTGACTGAGAGGAGGCTGCTCAATGCGAAGCGTCTCCGCAGCTTTTGTGAAGCTGCCATGCTCTGCGATGGCCACGAAATAGCGTAGGTGACGAAGGTCCATATATCCATATGATACACGTATGACAATCAGTCAAAATATATATTGGACGTTTGAAAAGGGGGCCTCCATTCTGTCCGAAGAATTTTTGTTGGAGATACTGAGTTATGGCTTTCACTGTTGGGCATTATCTGGCTGAGCGGCTAACGCAAATCGGCTTGAAGCACCATTTTGCTGTTGCTGGTGACTACAACTTGATCCTGCTTGATCAACTGATTGAGCATGGCGGTATGAAGCAGATCTATGACTGCAATGAGTTGAATTGCAGCTTTGCGGCAGAAGGTTATGCACGCGAAAATGGTGCTGCTGCTGCTGTCGTGACGTTTAGTGTCGGTGCAATTTCAGCAATGAATGGCCTGGGTGGGGCTTATGCTGAAAATCTTCCCGTTATTCTGATTTCTGGTGCGCCGAACTCTAATGATCATGGGTCGGGCCATGTCCTGCACCACACGATCGGCACGACAGATTATAATTATCAAATGGAGATGGTGAAGCACGTTACGTGTGCGGCTGAGAGCATCACCTCGGCAGACACTGCACCTGCAAAAATCGATCACGTCATTCGGACCGCACTGCGCGAGAAGAAGCCAGCTTATCTAGAAATCGCCTGTAACGTTGCGAGTCAGCCTTGCGTTCGACCAGGTCCGGTCTCGTCGCTTCTGTCGCACCTGGAAGCAGACGAAGTTAGCCTCAAAGCGGCGATCGAAGAAAGTCTCGCGTTTCTTGAAAAAGCGCAGAATGTTGCCATTCTTGTCGGGAGCAAGCTACGCTCTTGTGAGGCACTCACTGAAACAGTGGCTCTCGCAGACAAGCTTGGTTGTGCTGTGACTGTTATGGCTGCGGCCAAGAGCTTTTTTTCTGAAGCGCATCCGGGTTTCCGCGGAGTTTATTGGGGGGAGGTCAGCAGCCCTGGCGTTGAAGATGTCATCAAGAGCGCTGACGCTGTTATCACTCTGGCCCCGGTCTGGAATGATTATTCGACTGTCGGTTGGCGGGATTCCGTGCGTGGAGAGCGTGTGCTTGAAGTGGACCCGGGTCGTGTCACGGTGAGCGGAAAGACTTTTGAAGGTTTCCGTTTGAAGGAATTTGTGGCTGCTCTGACGGAGCGGGTGTCCAGTAAGCCTGCCTCTCTGGTGAAGCCGTATACTCCCGTTGCGTTGCCAGTTGTTGACGCTGCCAAGCCGCTCACTAATGATGAGATGACCCGTCAGATCAATGCGTTGGTTGATGGCAACACAACGCTATACGCCGAGACCGGTGATTCCTGGTTCAATGCAACACGCATGCATCTGCCTGAGGGTGCTAAAGTTGAGTCGGAAATGCAGTGGGGACATATCGGCTGGTCTGTACCGTCTATTTTCGGTAATGCCTTGGCTGCTCCTGAGCGTCAGCATGTTCTGATGGTTGGCGATGGCTCGTTCCAGCTGACGGCACAGGAAGTGGCGCAGATGGTTCGTTACGAACTGCCGGTTATCATCTTCCTTATCAATAATTTTGGTTACGTCATTGAGATCAAAATTCATGACGGCCCCTATAATTATATCCAGAACTGGGACTATGCCGCTCTGATGCAGGTCTTCAACCAGGGTGTTCCCGGCGTAGAAAGTGGTAAATACGGACTGGGCTTGCACGCTACGACAGGTGCAGAACTGGCTGATGCCATTGAAAAGGCCAAGAAGAATACGCGCGGGCCAACATTGATCGAATGTAAGCTTGATCAGACCGATTGCACCGAAACGCTCGTGCAGTGGGGTAAATTTGTTGCAGCTGCGAATTCCCGTAAGCCTGTCTGAGTATAGGAAATTCATCTTGTAGATTAACTGAAGGGTTCGAAAACTCTTTGGTTTTGAGGCTGCCTTTGTGATTCCATTTCCCCCGAGTTGATTTGGGCATGGATCATGAAGCAGCCGTGTTTTTTTGATGTTGCAGAGCGACTTGCCCGCCTGAATGGGCTTGGTGATCAACTCGAAGCTTTTCCCCGGACTGTGGATTTTGAGGTCTTCTGCCCTGATCTGGAAAAGGCTCTGGCCTATTTAGGTGGAAGCAAGGGCGGTCGTCTCCCGTTTGATCCCGTGTTAATGTTCAAGATCCTGGTGATCCAGACGCTGAACAATTTGTCTGATGAACGGACGGAATATCTGATCAACGCCCGCCTGTCGCTCATGCGCTTCCTTGGTCTGGAGCTTTCAGATCGAGTGCCGGATGCCAAAACAGTCTGGCTGTTCCGTGAACGCCTGACACAGGCGAGAGCCATTGAAAGGCTGTTTGAGCGCTTCAACGCAATCCTGCGCAACGCCGACTATTTGCCGATATCAGGCCAGATCCTGGATGCAACGCTGGTCGCAGCTACAAAGTCGCACCATACCAACGCTAAGAAAGCCATGCTGCGCGCGAAACGCTCATCCGTGAATTTCCAAAAGGGCTATCAGGCTGGGTTAGCGTAGCCTTCAGTCTAAAAAACCAGGCTAACTCTATTCAGGGATGAATCAGTCGCAGCATTCCTTGGTATTGATGGGACGCCTCACAAATTTGTAGAAAGACATTCAATTATTAAAATAGAAATTAATTACGTCAAACGTAATAGTTATTTACGTCAATTAGATCTAGAATACATAGGGGGATGTATTAAGTTGAATGAAAGAAGGGCAGTAAATATCACGGGGTAGGAATGAAAAACTCACTTCATGTGAAGGAAACACCGTCAATGGAGCTTGCGGAGCAAATCATTGGAACGTGGCAACTTGTTTCTTACCAAGTGGAATTGCAGGCCACGGGTGAATTTATAGACGCAATGGGTGACCACCCCCGTGGTCGAGTGATTTTTACAAACGATGGTTGGATTGCCTTTAACCTTGAGGGCACCGGCCGGGAGCCGGCGCATAGCGATGCGGAACGCTCTCGTTTAATGCAAACTTTGGTTGCTTATATTGGTCGCTATCGTATTGAAGGCAATCAGTGGGTCACGACGGTACAAACTGCATGGGCTCCTGAATGGGTGGGTACGGAACAGCGTCGTACTGTCAAAATTGAGGGTGATACAGCTCAGGTTGTGACTCCGTGGCGAAAAATGCCTAATTGGGCAAAAGATCAAATGTCGCGCAGTATCATTAAATTCGTCCGTGCACACTAGAAACAGTTATCGATATGTATCGGAACTCAGATGATATTTCGATTTCTCTTCTTTCGGGATCTGACCTTGAAAGAAAGAAACACGATATCATCGATTTTTTAGCGACCGGGGATCTGCGTATCGATGATCAAGTTACGACGTTCGTAGTTGCCTTGAGCCAGGATAATGAACGGATTGTCGCTTGTGCTGGATTGGACAAGAATGTTGTTAAATGTGTTTGCGTTGACAAGCAGCTTCGTGGTTCTGGTCTGAGTGTGCGCCTTGGTACAGAAGTTATAATGCAAGGATTGTCTAAAGGTTACGATGACCTTTTTTTATTCACAAAATATATAAATTCTAGGATTTTTGATGGATGGGGATTTAAGTCCCTAGTTGAAATTCCAAATGTAGTCTCGTTTATGGATTATGATTCTACGCAGTTAGAATATTATCTTGATACTTTGAAATCAACCTTAAGGGCAGGAGAGCGTATAGGAAGCATAGTAATGAATGCTAATCCTTTCACAAATGGCCATCGATATTTGGTAGAGCAGGCGTCTAAAGAGTGTGATTGGGTACATGTTTTTCTAGTACGAGAAGATGTCTCCTTTTTTTCGTATGACACTCGCCTCACTCTCGTCAGAGACGGAGTTTCCGATTTAAGAAATGTCGTTGTTCATGAGGGTTCTGATTATATTATTTCTCACGCAACATTTCCTCAATATTTTCTTAAAAAGGACGAAGAAATCACGGAACAAGCATCTGCAATCGATGCCTTAATGTTTCGGAAATATATCGCGCCATCATTAAATATAAATATCAGGTATGTTGGGACAGAGCCAACGGACAAAACAACAGCTATGTACAACGTTGTTTTGAAGAAGTTCTTAGAAGATTGCTCTTATTCAGATAAGAAAATCGAATTAAAAGAGATAGAAAGAGTAAAATTTCAAGATATAGCTGTATCGGCTTCTCGTGTAAGAAGCCTAATTCAGGAAAATAGATATAGAGAAACTGCGGATTTGGTTCCAAAGTCAACATATCTATATCTCAACAAATTCTTTGTGAATGAAAAAGAAGAAAGGAAATCGTGTCATGAAAATTAACAAACGTGGTATCGCAGGCACGCTAGAGTCTAGTGATGTCATGGTGGTAATTAATCCCCATGATTCTCAAGAGATAAAATTGATTGTGCAGAGTAAAGTTGAAAAACAATTCGGTTCTTCGATCAGAAAAACAGTCAAAGATACACTCACAAAATGCGGTGTTTTGTCAGCAGTAGTTGACGTGAGAGATCAGGGTGCGTTGGACTGTGTAATCAGAGCGCGTGTTGAAGCCGCTGTTTACCGGGCTTCTGACGAAAAAACCGTAAAATTTGGAGATCTGTCATGAGACTTCGCCGTAGTATGATGTTTATTCCAGGAGCTAACGCTGGAATGTTGTCTAATTCATATATCTACAAACCTGATTCAGTGATGTTTGATCTGGAAGACTCAGTGAGTTTGACAGAAAAAGATAGTGCACGTTTTCTGGTATTCAATACATTAAAAGAAAACTTGTATGGCGATATTGAAACTGTTGTTCGCATTAACGGGGTAGAAACGCCGTTTTGGGAAGACGATCTTGATATGGCCGTAAGAGCAGGTGTGCAGATTGTTCGCTTGCCTAAAACAGAAACTGTAGAAGAAGTCAAAGAGCTCGAGCAACGTATCGCAAAAATTGAAAAAGATTGTGGACGCACAATCGGCGATACAAAAATTATGGCCGCTATTGAATCTGCTTGTGGCGTCGTAAACTCAGTCGCCATTGCAAAATCGACACCGCGTATGGTGGCAATTGCTTTGGCGGGTTTTGATTACTTGGTTGACATGCAGACCTCCCGGAGCTCAGGCAGTGAGCCCGAGCTATTTTACGCACGAGCTGCAGTACTGCATGCTGCCCGAGCAGCAAAAATTGACGCATTCGATGTCGCTTATGGAAACGTCAATGATGAAGAGGGATTTTTACGCGAAGTCGAGATTGCAAAAAATCTTGGGTATAACGGGAAATCGCTGATTCATCCTCGCCAAATCGAGCTCTTACACAAAGCATATGCTCCGGCCCAGAAAGATGTCGATCACGCTAGAAAAGTTGTCGCGGCAGCTGAAGATGCCGAAAAAAAAGGTCTTGGGGTCATTTCACTTGATGGAAAAATGATTGATCCGCCGGTTGTGCATGAAGCGCAGCGTGTACTTCTCCTAGCTGAACATTCTTGAGGAGGAAAGAAATGGCTTACAATAAAAAAGCAGCCGAAGATTATGCGGCAAAGAATAATATCCCAGCTTTTAAAGGAGTTTTCGCTAATTCTCCGCAGCTGGAAGACATTACGACGAAACAGAAGCGTAAGTTAAAGCCTTCTCTTGAGGACGTTATAAAGTCTTCAGGTCTAAAGAATGGCGGTACGATTTCTTTTCATCATGCCTTTCGCGAAGGCGATAAAGTAGTTTTGCAGGTTGTAAAAAAACTTGCCGAAATGGGCTTTAAAGATCTCACCATTGCTCCCAGTTCGCTGTTGAATTGTCACGATGGACTTCTTGAATTTATTAAATCGGGCGTGATTGCGAAAATCTTTACGTCAGGCCTGCGTGGTGAGTTGGGAGAAGCTATTTCTAAGGGGATCATGAACACACCCGTTCAGATTCATTCTCATGGTGGGCGTGTTCATCTTATTCAAACGGGCGAAATTTCAATTGATGTGGCTTTTCTGGGCGTTGCATCATCAGATGAGTTTGGAAATGCGAATGGAAGTCATGGTGAGCTAAGCTGTGGATCGTTGGGGTATGCAAAGGTTGACGCTGCATACGCACGCTATGTTGCGGTCTTAACACAAGATATAGTGGAATTTCCGAATTATCCAGCAAGCCTCTCTCAAGACCAGGTAGACGCGGTTGTGCAGGTTGACGAAGTAGGAGACCCATCTCTCATCAGTGTTGGCGCAGCTCGGCTTACAAAAAACCCTCGAGATCTGTTGCTGGCACGAATTGCGGCATCTGTCATTGAGAATTCAGGTTATTTCAAAGCAGGATTTTCTCTTCAAACAGGATCCGGTGGTGCTGCAACTGCAACTACCATCTTCTTGGGAGAGAAGATGATTGAAAAGAATATTAAAGCCAGTTTTGCGCTTGGCGGTGTAACGGGTTCTATCGTTGATTTGTTAAAAAAAGGCATGATTGAAGCGATTGCTGATGTACAGTCCTTTGACGTCGACGCAGCTCAGTCATTAAGAGATAACCCAGCTCACACCGAAATTTCCGCGAATGAATATGCAAATCCTTCGTCAAAGGGTGCATACGTCGATCGTATAGATACTGTTTTGCTAAGTGCGCTTGAAGTAGACACCGATTTTAATGTTAACGTGCTAACTGGCTCAGATGGCGTACTACGTGGGGCTTCTGGCGGGCATTGTGACGTTGCTGCAGCTGCAAATTTGACGGTTATTGTTACGCCTCTTCTTCGAGCAAGAATGCCCTGTATTGTTGATTGTGTGAATACGGTGGTCACACCAGGAAAAACTGTCGACGTAGTGGTGACGGATCATGGGATCGCCGTTAATCCGAATAATGTAGATCTCAAAAAACGCCTCGTAGATGCGAGACTTCCTGTTACAACTATTGAGGAGCTTCAGAAAAAAGCTATTCTCCTCGCCGGAAAACCTGATCCTATTCAGTACACAGATAAAGTAGTTGCTGTAGTCCGCTATCGCGATGGAAGTGTGATGGATATCGTTCGTCAGGTTGCGTCGTAAGACGATAGCGCGGAGACCTGATGAAATGACAGAAGGTCCTGAGATTTTTGATTCTATCCTGCGAGCGCGCGAAGAGCGCGCTCGCAGGCAGTTATTTATTTTGAGACGCTTCGAACGCCCGATTATTTCGGTAACGGTTGTTTCTCCAGGGAGTGATAAATGTTCTCCTATCATAATGAAAATATTTTCCGAAGCGCGTAAGAGTATTTGCTCTACTGTTAAAAGTTCGGGCTCACGTGTTTTGCTGGAAGAAGCAAGTGTAAGCTCGTCGGGGCCGGAGGCGATTTTTGTGGTATCGGCTTTGTCTCAAATCGATATCAAGAAAATGACTATGCTATTAGAGGAAACGCATCCTCTCGGCAGGTTGTGGGATCTGGATGTTATCGCACCAGATCAATTTTCCCTTTCTAGAGAAAATTTTGATTTCCCTGCGCGTAGATGTCTTTTGTGTTCCGATATTGCAATGAATTGTGCGAGAAGTAGAAAACACTCCATAGAGGACCTTCGTAGAGAGATGAAGCGGATTTTTTTTCTCTTCGAAAAGGAGAAAAAAAATTGATTACGTCAGAGAAGATATCCCAAATAGCACGATGTGCTTTGCTTAAAGAAATTAATCTTTCGCCTAAGCCAGGGCTGGTCGATCGTTTTGATAACGGTGCCCATTCAGATATGGATCATGCTCTATTTTTAGAGAGCATAGATGCAATAAGTCCTTTTTTTTCGTTATTTTATGAATCCGGCTGTGCGTCGACGTCTTCGAAAGAGGCGCTTAATGATTTGCGTAAAGTCGGCGTGAAATGTGAAAATGCAATGTTTTCCGCGACTAATGGAGTCAATACCCATAAAGGTGGGATTTTCGCTCTTGGTCTTTTATGTGGTGCATCAGGAAGATTAATTTCTAACAATCAGGAATGTACTATAGAAAACGTCTGCATCGAAGTAAGCCGGATCTGCGACGGGTTATTGCACAATGATTTAAGATCGGGAAATGAAAGATGCGCACCCCCTACAGCGGGGCAGCTTATTTATCGACAATACGGCTTCGGTGGTGCACGAGCTGAAGCAGAATCTGGCTTCTTAACCGTTCAACGTTATGCGCTTCCCGCTTATCGCGATGCCTTGTGCGATGGATACTCCGCAGTTGAATCCGAGTTAATTTCGCTTATTTCTTTAATATCAAACAATAATGACACAAATGTTATTTCAAGATCCGGAATATATGGATTGAACTACGCTAAGGTTTTCTCCAAAAAAGCTTTAAATACTTTGCGGGAAAAAGGTTTTGGAAATTTTGAAACAGAGGTTTCTGAGATGAATACTGCATTTATTTCACGGAATATCAGCCCAGGTGGAAGTGCCGACCTTTTGTCCGTGATGTTATTTCTTGTTGATTTCGAGCGTTATTTCTTGAATGGAGAGAGCGTATGTTAGAGATTATTTGCGGAGCTATTTTCCCGATTGTAGTATCGATGATGCTCGGATATCTCGGTGCTTCTATGGGTATGTTTGATCGCGATCAAGCAACTGCGATAAATCGAATGGTACTTAAATTTGCACTTCCAATGGATTTATTTGTTGGAATTTCTAAAATTGATCGTACGCAAATTTTACATTCTGGTAGTTTTGCAGCAATTATTATTTTCTGGATGATTGGCAGCTTTTTTATAACCTATTGGATTTCGCGTTTTGTTTTTAAGCGATCAGTGTCGCTTGCGACACTTCAGGCTTTGGCTATCGGAAATCCGTCGGTCCCATTTGTGGGATCTGCTGTTTTGGGATTTCTTTTCGGTGGGAAAAGTGCGCTTGCCGTTTCTTTGGCGAGCTTAACAATAAATGTTATTCTTATTCCTGTAGTATTTTTTTTACTGTCTAGTGACAATAAGGAGACTATGGGGAATGGCGAGAATTGGGTTTCTCATTTGAAAAATGCGCTAAAACAACCTGTCGTTTTAGCACCACTCTGCGCATTTATCTGGGTTTTATCAGGTATTCCGATTCCAAGATTACTTGATATTTCTTTCATAATGCTTGGAAAGACAACTGGTGGAGCTGCGATGTTCGCAGCTGGCATTTTACTTTGCCTTATGAAACCAATGATCAACAAGATGGTCATTACATCGGTATTTTTCAGAAATATCGCAGCACCTATGGTCGCATGGGGGTTAGCTATTACTGCACACCTTTCTCCTTTTTACTTAAGGGAAGCAGTATTAACATTTGCTATGCCTTCAGCATCAGTGATAGTGATTTTATCAAATCAAATTAAAAAAGGTGAGAGAGAGGCCGCATCAACCGTATTCTTTTCTACAGTGGTGTCCATATTCACGATGGGAGCACTCATAGCTCTCACATCGTGAATAAATAAAGATTTGGCAATTATTACGATGAAAAAATCTTTTTTCATTTTTTCATTTTTGTCTTTTTTTATTTCAACATCCGTATCGTTCGCCCAGAACAATTCAGGAATATCTGAATTGGTCAATGAATTAAAAAAACAAGATAAAAGAATTAGATATTTAGAAAAAGAAATTATTGAACTGCAAGGGCATTCCTATCAAAAGCAGAAAGTAAAAAATAATTATAATGATCATTCAATATTAGACATTCCTTATTATAAGCAGAAGAAGTTTAGGTCTGTTAAAATTTCACATAGAGAAATTAATAATAATTATATAAATTTCCCATTGGTTGCATCTCCTCCAGGAACATTTGGAGCCGTCTCAAATATGCCTTCAAATTCCGGTTCTATTTTGGGTATATCATCACAAATACCAAATAGAACTACTGAGTTTGATGGTTTAGTATTAAAATGGGGAAAAGGTTTACCATCGTTCTCGACGCCTGATGGCAATTATAGCTTCAGAGTTCGTGGTCGAATATTGGCAGATTATGGTGCGTCGTTTTCGAGCCGCTTTCCGCAGCAAAATATTTCAAGAACAATACTTCGCGCGGCTAGACTAGGGGTTCAAGGTAGGGCCCGTAATTTATCGTGGGTATTGGAAGGGGATTTTTCTAGCAATACATTGCAACTCATGAGTGCATTTGCAACCTGGACTGACAAAACAGCTGGGTTACTATCAGAATACACAATCGGAAATAAATTTTCTGAACGAGGTTTTGATGGCTCTACGGGGTCGAGTGATACCGTATTTCTTAATAGAGATATTGTTGCCAATCTGTTAGTGCCCATGATGGGTTGGTACGGCTTAGGCGGTGCATATAAGATATATGGTAAAAACTGGCATATTGCGACGCAAATATCTGGCGATCAAGTCAATTCAACAAATAATACTAACAACGTTAGAGATGATTTAACGTATCTTCTGCGTGCTCACTATATACCTTTCAAGGATAAGGTATCGTTAATTCATTTAGGGTTTTGGGGGTTCTACGAAGATTCAAAACCGACACAAAATTTTACCCAGAACGTGAATTTATTAAATTATACGGATAACGCATTTAATTTTCAGGTCGGACCAACAGCTCCTCTTTCTCATTCTTTATCTGGTGGCGTTGAGCTTTTTGGTATTTGGAAATCTTTTTGGGCATTATTCGAGTTTGGCTTACGAAAGTTATCGCTAAGGCGCACGTATTCATCGTATCCAAATTATGCTCTTTGGGCCGGAAAATCTGGCTCCGAAGAGGCCCTTAGTGTTCAAGGAGGCGTTTTTTTGACGGGTGAGACGCCTAATTACTTCGCGCATTCAGGTGTTTGGGCTGCACCAAGAGTTCTCCATCCAGTAACACAAGGCGGATTGGGTGCGTGGGAAGTTTCTCTTCGATATGATCGTGCGAGTGTATCCCGGAGCTTGGGTAGTTCGAATGCATCTACCGTTACATTAGGAGTTAATTGGTATTTTTTGAATTACGCTCGTTTTATGTTTAATTTTACGCATGCTAATGTTTTAAATACACATGGTTTGTATATCGGTTACAATTCCGGTAATACTCTCGGTGGAAGAATGTCTATAACCTTCTAATATCGAAATTTCGGTTGCTGTGGAATACTGAAGATGAGTCTCGAAGAAATCAGCGATTTAAGATTTTTTGTCGACCTGGTAGACGCAGGCGGTATTACAAGCGCGGCACTGAGATTTGGTGTAACACCACCTTCTGTTTCGAGGCGTCTAAGTAAAATAGAAAAAAGACTCGGAATAAAACTTATAGAAAGAAATACACGACATTTTCATTTAAACGATCATGGGCATTATTACTACGAAAAAGGATCATTGATATTATCAGATATTGATGAACTTGATTATAGAATTTCTTCTTCAGACAAAAAAATTGAGGGATTTTTAAGCATAGGTGCTCCATTAGAGCTTGGATCAAATAAAATAGCGCCATTCGTTGAAAAATTTGTGAAGAAATATCCGAACATCAATGTTAATCTTGCAGTGGCGACTGAAGGCTCATATAATTTCGATGACTATTTAGATATAATTATTCGTATAGGACTTCCAGAGTCTTCAAGCGCAATCGTCACAAAAATTGCATCGACTATTCGTGTGCCATGTGCTTCTCCTGAATATATTAGGATACATGGTGAGCCCAAGTCTCCACAAGAGCTTCAGCAGCATACATGTCTATGTTTGAGACGTTATAAAACCATGGAAGCTATTAATCAGTGGTTGATGGAAAACAATGAAGAATCATTTATCATTAAGGTTGAGCCGAAATTTAGCAGTACGAGTGCAGAGATTATACATAGATGGGCACTTTCCGGTAACGGAATTGCATATAAATTATATTGGGATTTATCGGAGAGCTTACAAACAGGAAAGCTTGTAAGAATACTTCCTAATTATAACGGAGAAATTATATCTTTATATGCTGTATTACCTTCGAAGTCATATGTAAAAAGGAGTGTTCGTATTTTTCTTGATGAGCTAAAATTGTTTGCGAAAGATAATATAGATACTACAATACAAACTATATGATATAGTCTGTACGGTTATAATATAGATAGTTCGAATAGAGGTGGATGGATCGAAAAACTGTTGGTTGATGCTCTCCAAGAAGAGAAAGCGGCGCATGTTGTAGACGATATTGGCGAGCCCGATCCTCATGATGGCCCGGGTGATACCGACAGTTCGGACGAACAGACCCATTTGGAGGGTTCGAAAAACCCTCTGGTTTTGAAACCAGCTCTGTGATTCCATTTGTCCAGTTCTGACTGTGGGAATGGCGCTATGAAGCAGACTGGCTTTTTTGATGTTGAAGAGCGGCTTGCCCGGTTGAGCGGGCTTGGCGATCAGCTCGAAGCATTTTCCCGGACTGTGGATTTTGAGGTGTTCCGCCCTGATCTGGAGCAGGCTTTGGCCTATTCGGACGGCCGTAAAGGCGGGCGTCCGCCATTTGATCCGGTGCTGATGTTCAAGATGGAGGGATCGAAGAACTGTTTGTTGATGCGATTGTCTGATGATTTTAGTTTTTTGGCGCTTTGATTGAGGGTTTCGGGGGTGACTTTCGCTCTGCGTTTTGAGCAGATCGCGGTCCATCGCCAGTGGGAGGACTACGCGCTCGCGTTCAATCTTTCGAGGAAGAGGAAGCGGCGCATGTTGTAGACAATATTGGCAAGGCCGATCCTCATGGTGGCCCGGGTGATACCGACAGTTCGGACGAACAGACCCATTTGCGATTTCTGATCGGCAAAGACATGCTCGACACGAGATCGGACCACCGACTTTCCAGCATTCGATTTCTGGATATGCCGGGGCATAGGTTTGAGATGCGGCTTTTTCCTGTGAACCTTCGAGACAAAGCCCTGCTTGTCCATGAAGTCCTCATTGGCTTTCGAGCGATACGCTGTATCAGCCCAGACGCTTGAGGCCGTATTGGTTTTATCCAGAAGGCCCTCGCGCAGTCTGGCACCATCACTGGCAGCAGCATCCGTTGTCTTCCATTTCCGGATGAACCGGAACTTCCGGTCGATGGAAACATGGGACTTGTAGCCAAAGAACGGAATGGCGAGGTCCGTGGCTGGGATCGTCCCGTCATCCTGCCGCTTCGCTTTGGTAAACTTTAGTGTCCAGCGCGCATGACGGTCCTTATGCGACAGCTTTGCGGGTTTGTCCTGCCAATCTTCAGGAATACGCCCTGCCCGGAGGTCAGCTTTCTCAGCGTTCGTATTGCGCTGCTTTGGGGCGGCTACCAATGTCGCATCCAGGATCTGGCCGGACATTGGCAGATAACCGGCGGTCCGCAGAGTGGCATCAAACCGGTCAAACAGTCTTTCAATAGCTCCCGCCTGGGCCAGACGCTCACGGAACAGCCAGACCGTTTTGGCATCAGGTACCCGGTCCGACAGTCCCAAACCGAGGAAACGCATGAAGGACAGGCGGTCGTTGATCAAATATTCCGTTCGCTCGTCGGACAGATTGTTCAGCGTCTGGATCACCAGAATCTTGAACATCAACACGGGATCAAACGGCGGTCGTCCACCTTTGCTCCCATCTGAATAGGCCAGAGCCTTCTCCAGATCGGGGCGGAACACCTCAAAATCCACAGTCCGGGAAAATGCCTCAAGCTGATCGCCAAGCCCGCTTAACCGGGCCAGCCGCTCTTCAACATCAAAGAAACTCGGCTGCTTCATCTGCCATCATCCCCAATCAACGCAGGAGAGATGGAATCACAGAGGAACCCTCAAATCCAGAAGGTTTTTCGAACCCTCCAGGTCTATAAACCTGATCACGCCAGTCCGAAGAAGCAACCTCGTCGAAACCAACCGAGACCGCATCGTCCGTATAACCCAGAATAGCGGTAACTTGCTGGGTGATCGCATCCGCCAGACGCTGTTTTTGCTGCTCGGATTTACCTGGCCAAAGCTTCACGATGATATGCGGCATTGAGGATTCCTCACCAGGCCTGATTGGCTGGCCCTACTGTAAACTCGTTGATCGTTGTGTCTGCTGGGGCAGAAATCGCAAACGAGACTACGTCGGCAATGCGTTCGGGTGGGATAGCATGCTGATCGTACAGCTTTTGCATGGCTGCAGCCGCCCCGGGATCAGAAATGCCGCCGAGCAATTCAGTTTTCACCGCTGCAGGATAAATCGTGGAGGTACGAATATTGCTACCCTCCATGGCTGACTCCATACGAAGCACCTCCATGAAATCGCGAACGAACCACTTGGTGCCGCCGTAGATCGCGCTGCCAGGGTATGCTTTGAGACCGGCCACTGAGGAAACGGCAATGATCTGACCGTATTTCTGTGCCAGAAAATGAGGCATGGCGGCAGCAACGCCATTCAGAACGCCTTTGATGTTAATGTCGACGGCTGCATTCCATTCGTCTGTCTTCAAGGCGGATACGGGGGCTGTCGGCATCAGACCTGCGTTGAGGAAAATAACATCAAGACGACCGTATTTTTCTTTGGCCATGTTGACCAAAGCCTCATTATCACTCGGCTTCGTTACATCCGTCACGAGGTAGGTCGCTGTGCCGCCCTCGTCTTTGATAGCACTGACAATCTCCTTTAGACGCTCTTCTCTGCGCGCACCCAGGACAACTTTCGCACCCTGCCGTGCCAGAAGCCGCGCCGTCGCTTCGCCAATACCAGAAGATGCACCAGTGATGAGAACAACTTTATCTTTAATCATGATGTGTCACCCGTATAAATATTTGACTTATTGCCCGTATTGGTCGTCAGAGACGTGCTCGAGCCAGTCTACGACTTTCCCATTCTCGACTTCCTGAATCGCGATATGGGTCATGGCCGTCTCTGGAGCGGCGCCATGCCAATGTTTTTCACCTGGTTCGAAGAAAACCACGTCGCCAGGACGGATTTCTTCGACGGGGCCGTCCCATCTCTGTACGCGACCAACGCCTGATGTCACAATAATGGTCTGGCCCAGTGGGTGGGTATGCCAGGCTGTCCGTGCACCCGGTTCAAATGTCACGTTTGCACCCTGAACACGATCGGGAGCGGCGGGGTTGAAAAGCATATCAACCCGGACCGTGCCTGTGAACCAGTCTCCGGGCCCTTTGAAAGACGGCTTGTGACCTACGCGGAAGATTTCCATAAAAATTTCCTGTGTTTCGCTGTCAGGCCGGACGAGGCCTTGTTCCGAACACGATAAGGGATCTTGCTGAACTCGATTAGAGCATATAACGTGCATGAACCTTTGAAATAAGCTCAGCAATGCCACGCGATCATATCAATGAACTGACGGCTTTTCTCGCGGTTGCCAGGGAACGAAGCTTTACGCGAGCCGCTGCCGAGCTCGGTGTCACGCCTTCAGCCTTGAGCCACACGGTGAGAGGACTTGAGGAAAGGCTCGGAGTTCGCCTGCTGTCTAGAACGACCAGAAATGTTGCAACTACCGATGCCGGAGAGCAGCTTTAAAAGCGTGTCGGGCCCCTTCTTGAACAGGTCTCTACCGAACTCGACTCAGTTGCGTCTCTTGGTAGCAAGCCTGCCGGATCAATTCGTATCACATGCACCGATGCGGCCATAGAACTGGTGTTTCGACCTAAACTTCTCGAATTTCTCCAACAATACCCCGACATCAACATCGAATTCAGCATGGATTACGCTTTTGTTGATATCGTTGCAGAACGCTTTGATGCAGGAGTCCGTATCGGGGAAGCCATCGAGAAAGACATGGTCGCGACGCGTGTGGGCCCCGACTGGCGCTTTTGCGTCGTAGGATCACCGGATTATTTTCACCGTCATCTGCCCCCTGCAACGCCTCATGATTTGCGCCGTCATAACTGTATTAATATGCGGATGACGACTGCTGGAGGAAACCTGAAGTGGGAGTTTCGTGAACCGACAGGACGCGAAATCGCATTTCGTGTGGCAGGACAAACAACGTTTAGCAACTCTATGTTGGTCCTCGGTGCTGCTATTGATGGGATTGGGTTGGGCTACGTTCCTTATGATCTGGCAAAGCCCGATATTGAAATGGGACAACTGGTTGAGGTGCTTTCTGAATGGAGCTTAGAGTGTGAAGGCCCCTATCTGTATTATCCCAGCAGGCGATTACACTCACCAGCTTTTGCAGCGTTGGTAGAAGCCATGAGATATCATCTTCCTGTTTCTTAGAAATAAT
This sequence comes from Gluconobacter sp. Dm-73, assembly GCF_018256215.1. Taxonomy (NCBI): domain Bacteria; kingdom Pseudomonadati; phylum Pseudomonadota; class Alphaproteobacteria; order Acetobacterales; family Acetobacteraceae; genus Gluconobacter; species Gluconobacter sp. Dm-73. The sequence continues at coordinate 18,117 of NZ_JAERLW010000013.1, forward strand.
ACCGTCATAACTGAGGAACAAATTTTTTAAGGGATTTGCGCCATCTTCCATAGCGTGTCGCGTATCCAGCAGTGCGCCTGATCGTCTCCGTAGGATCCATGCCAGATCATGTCGATCCTGACATCTGTGAGTGCTACAGGAGGCGGACTGGTCGTAAGATTGAAGATCTTTGCCAGCATTTGCGCAGGGCGGCTGTGCATGGTCGCTATCACGGGAGCCTGCACGAGCAAAGGAGCAACGCTCATAAATCTTGGCGTTGTCAGGGCAATTGAGCGGCTCAATCCCAGGAGCGCCAAGGCCTTATCAACCACACCATGCTCCCCAGGTCGCAAGCTTGTCAGCAGATGTGGGAATTTAAGAAAATCGTCGAGAGAAAGTGGTGTTTTTAATTTTGTGATATGAGAATTGAAGAGAACCAGATATTCATCCCGCATTAAAAGACGGCTTTTATGGTGGGTTTGTGCACCACTGAAGGGTCCTATACCAATCGCGAGATCGATTTTGTTTTCATCTAGCGTATTGAGGACGGATTCAGGATCAACGTTATGTAGGCGCAGGCGAATTCCTGGAGCCTTTTCCTGAAGGTACGCTAGAAATCGAGGCATCAGAAGCATTTCGATACTGTCTGGGACTGCAATCCTGAAAAGACGTTCAGCTGTGGCTGGATCAAATGGTGTTTCACGCCCTAACAAAGCCTGAAGACTACTGAGGGCCTCTCGCACGGGTAGGCGGAGAGCTTCTGCGCGCGGGGTGCGTCGCATGCCGCCCGCATGTCGTGTCAACAGTTCGTCTCCAAAAAGAGTTCGAAGACGCCCTAAATTATGGCTCATGGCAGATTGGCCGATCCCCATCAGCTTTCCAGCTTTTGTCACACTTCCCGTTTCCAGAAGAGCATCCAGAGCGATCAGAAGATTCAAATCGAGCCCAGCCAAATTGATATGATCGATACCCACCATTGACCTCATTTGTTTGTTTGATCCTGGCTGTTCTCTTATCTTCTGGCAACGGCTCTGGGGCAGATAAGCCAGTCAATCAAAAAGAATCAGGGGAGGGGAAGCATGGCGTTTATATCGCCCGATACGAAGGCTGTTTCCGACGCTCTGTCGACAATCGTGACTGAGATTTCTCATGCCTTACACTCTGTACGTATTGAGAACTGTAAAAGGGCAGCACGCATGATCGCATCTGCGCCGCGCCTGTATTTTGCAGGTGCCGGTCGCAGTGGCATTGGGATGGGAATGAACGCAATGAGGTTCATGCATCTCGGACTGAAGGTCCACATGCTGTCTGAATCAACGGCACCGGCCGTAAGTTACGGAGATGTCGTAATTATTCCGTCAGGATCCGGGAGCACGGACAGTATGCTCGCGATCGCTCGTAAAGTGGTCCGTGCGGGAGCAGATGTGATTGCCCTGACCACAGCAGCGGACAGTCCCTTGAGCCAGATCGCGACTGTCTCGATCATCATAGATGCTGCTGGGAAGCAAAGTTCACATAGAGGATCCACGGTTCAGTACGCCGGGTCGCTGTTCGAACAGGCGGCCATTCTGGTTCTGGACAGCCTCTTTCATGCCATCTGGCAGGCCAACCACCTCGAAAAGGACGTGCTTTGGGCCCGTCACGCAAATTGGGAATAATGTCATGAAACTTCAGATTGCTTTGGATCTTCTGCGCACGCGAGATGCTCTCCTTCTGCTGGGAAAGGTTGCGCCATATGTTGATATTATCGAAATTGGTACACCGCTCGTCAAAGCAGAGGGTTTAGCGGTTCTCAGGGCTATCAAGACTGCTTATCCAGAGAAAGAACTCTTCGCAGATTATAAAACAATGGATGCCGGGGAGCTTGAAGCCACCATGGCGTTTGAAGCGGGGGCTGACTCCGTTGGCGTGCTGGCCCTTGCGAACGATGCTACGATCGCAGGTGCCGTTAAAGCCGGACATACGTACCAAAAACGGGTCGTTGCTGATTTGATTGGTGTGCCTCCACAGAACCGTCTCTCCCGGATTTCCGAACTAAAAGATCTGGGGGTTTCTCACGTCGAACTCCATGCGGGATTGGATGAGCAATCTTTACCTGGGTACAGCATTGTTGATCTGCTCAAGACAATTTCCGGAAGCGTGCTTCCATTCGCCGTAGCGGGTGGGATCAATGCTTCTACAATCGTGACAGTTCGGGATGCAGGTGCCGAAGTTGCTATCGTGGGAGGGGGAATCTATGGCGCGGAGGATCCTCAGGACGCAGCCCGAAGACTGCGCAGTGCCATCAAATGAAGCAATAAAATAATTAAGGAGCTGAACATGAAGTCACGGGCTGCTGTTGCTTTTGAAGCAGGGAAACCGCTTGAAATTGTCGAAATTGATGTTGCGCCTCCCCGTAAAGGAGAGGTGCTCATTCGGATAACGAATACTGGCGTCTGTCATACAGATGCGTTCACCCTGTCAGGCAATGATCCGGAGGGGCTTTTCCCAGTTGTGCTGGGGCACGAGGGCGCTGGCATTGTCGTCGAGGTTGGCGAAGGTGTCACAAGTGTTGCCCCAGGAGATCATGTGATCCCGCTTTACACGGCGGAGTGTGGGAAATGCGAGTTTTGTCTGTCTGGGAAAACCAATCTTTGCATTGCTGTTCGTGCCACTCAGGGCAAAGGTGTGATGCCTGACGGAACAACGCGTTTTTCGTATAATGGTCAGCCTCTGTATCATTATATGGGCTGCTCGACGTTTAGCGAATATACGGTTGTTGCAGAAGTTTCGTTGGCTAAGATCAATCCTGAGGCCAATCCCGAACACGTCTGCCTTTTAGGGTGCGGTGTCACGACGGGTATTGGCGCAGTGCATAATACAGCCAATGTTCAGCCGGGGGATTCCGTTGCGATCTTCGGCCTGGGCGGTATTGGTCTTGCTGCGGTTCAAGGGGCACGGCAGGCGAAAGCAGGGCGCATTATTGCCATTGACACCAATCCGGAAAAATTTGCGTTAGCACGCCAGTTTGGTGCTACAGACTGCTTGAACCCCAAAGATTTTGATCGGCCAATTCATGAGGTGCTGATCGAGATGAGTGGCTGGGGCATCGATCACACATTCGAGTGTATTGGCAATGTCCATGTCATGCGCTCAGCCTTGGAGGCCGCGCATCGTGGATGGGGACAGTCTATTATTATTGGTGTCGCCGGAGCGGGGCAGGAAATCTCGACACGTCCGTTTCAACTGGTTACAGGACGTGTCTGGAAAGGCTCTGCTTTCGGCGGTGTCAAGGGACGTTCCCAGCTTCCGACTATGGTCGAAGACGCTATGAAGGGGGATATTGAACTTGCGCCCTTCGTCACGCACACGATGCATCTGGATCAGATTAACAAGGCTTTTGATCTCATGCATGAAGGAAAATCTATTCGGTCAGTTATTCACTTCCATTGAGGGAATAGGTGGACCCGTCTGTCCGGACAATTTCGGGCTTGAATAAGCTAGAGGGTTCGAAAATCCCTCTGGTTTTGAGTTTATCTGTGTGATTCCATTTCTCCTGAATTGATTGAGGGCGTGGATGATGAAGCAGTCTGGTTTGTTTGATGTTGAAGAGCGGCTTGCCCGGTTGAGCGGGCTTGGTGATCAGCTCGAAGCCTTTTCCCAGATTGTGGATTTTGCAGTGTTCCGTCCTGATCTGGAGGAGGCTCTGGCCTATTCCGATGGAAGCACGGGCGGACGATAGCCTGTCGTCCATGCGCTTCCTTGGGCTGGGGCTTTCAGATCGTGTTCTTGATGCCAAAACGGTCTGGCTGTTCCGTGAGTGCCTGACGCAGATGGGAGCGATCGAGGGTCTGTTCAATCGCTTTGATACAACCCTGCGGAACGCAGGCTCTCTGCCGATGTCAGGCCAGATCCTGGATGCAGCATTGATAGCCGCTCCAAAGCAGCGCAATACGAACACTGAGAACGCCGACCTCCGGGCAGGACGTATCCTCGATGACTGGCAGGACAAGCCGGCAAAGCTGTCGCACAAGGATCGTCATGCGCGCTGGACACTGAAGTTCATGAAGGCGAAGCGGCAGGATGACGGGACGATCCCCACAACGGATCTGGCCACTCCATATCCAGCGGTCCAATGCAGGAAAGTCCGTGATCCGATCCCGCGTCGAGCACGTCTTTGCCGATCAGAAATCACAGACAGGGCTGTTCGTCCGAACTTTCGATATTACCCGGGCCACCATGAGGATCGGGCTCGCCAATATCGTCTACAACATGCGCCGCTTCCTCTTCCTGGAGCCGATCAACGCGAGCGCGTAGTCATCCAGCGGGTAACAGCCCCCAATCTGCTCAAAATGCAGACCGGATGCCATCGCAGAATCAGAACCAAGGCACATCAACAAACGGTTCTTCGATCCCTCCATATGGACAACAGCCCAAAGTATTTCGCGAAAGCCAGATCCGCGAGCTTGAACAACGGATTGAAATCGTTATCGCAGAGGCAGAAGAACTCTCCGCCAAAGCACAGCTTCTCCGTTCCATTCCTGGTATCGGCCCGGTATCAGTCGTCATGCTTCTCGCAGAAATGCCAGAGCTCGGCCGCATGACAGCGACAGAAGCCGCTGCCATGACCGGACTTGCGCCAATGGCTCACGATAGTGGTGCAATGTGCGGAAAACGTGTCATTTCAGGGGAAGGAAGATCTCTCCACCACGTGCTGTTCCAGGCAGGATTAACAGCTGCCTGCCATAATCCTGTTCTGAAAGCTGCCGCCGAACGCATGAAACAGCGGGGTAAACCACATAAACTGATGATCGTCGCTATCGCACGGCGTCTCGTCACAATCGCTATCCTCAAAACCGGAGTGCCATAGCGCATTAGCTCCGCCGCTTAGACACAGTTGCGGGTTTATTTATATCCTTGAAATAATTTCGACAAAATTACACGGTTTGTGATTGCTATCTAGCTGATATTTTAAAATATCATCCCACCCATCTTTGACTGCGCCTGGTGATCCGGGAAGCGCAAATAGTAATTTCCCACGGGACACTCCCGCCATGGATCTAGATTGTATTGTAGAGGTCCCTATCTTTTTATAAGACAACATTCGAAACAGCTCTCCAAAACCGGGAATGTATTTATCTAAAACCAGATCGAATGCTTCCGGAGTGACATCTCGTTTGGTTAATCCAGTTCCTCCTGTGGTAATTATAACATCAACATCCTTATTATCGATCATGATATTGAGCGCGTCAGTAATTCGATTGATATCATCTATTTCAATCGACCTAGCCGCAAGAACGTGCCCTGCCTCCATGACTCTGTCGGCCAAGATCTTACCAGAAATGTCGGTTTCTAAATTCCGGCTATCTGAAATAGTCAGAATGGCAATCCGAACGGGTATAGAGTTGTTCAAGTTATTATCTTTCCACTTTTATTCCGGACGCGACTTTAGCTTCCCCGTCTCAAGTTCATCAGCAAGAGCATCAGCGTGATACACCGTCCTCAATGCAGCCATGATGGCACTTGTATCCGTGGAAACAGCACGATTGCGCTCGATGTCGTAATAAAGATCGCCCGCCAGGCTATCGAGGTTACCGTCAAAAATCAGGCCAACGACATCGCCTTGACGGTTAATAACAGGGGAGCCTGAATTGCCGCCGACAATGTCATTGGTCGACACATAATCAAGCTTCGTAGAGAGGTTTAGATGTGGCTTCGCATCCAACCAGACTTGCGGCAGACGGAACGGATCACTGCCCGTTGCATGTTTGTACATCCCTGCAAAATCCGTGAAGGGTGCAATGACCTTTGCGCCATCCTGGAAGCCTTTAACTGTGCCGTAAGATAGTCGCGGCGAGAACGTGGCATCCGGATAAAGTGTATCTGCCTTTCCTTCTGCCTGAGCACGCGCGAACTGGGCCCGTGCAATCGTACCCTGGGCTTCGTGCATCGGTGCTTCAATCTGGTCACGGCTGCGATTGCGGATCGTGTCCAGAACCGGCTCTAAGTGACGTGCCAGAACGATCATTGGATCTTTGGATGATTCAATGGCCTTGACGCCACCTTTGTAAAGCGCGAGACGCTCTGCGGGATCCGCCAGTTTCGTGCCCTGTATCAGTTCTACGGCGCGCTCATCCGGGCTTTTTTTTCCCAGAATCAGATGGACCGCTGCATCATCCTCACCGAGTATCTGGCGCATGGTCGTCATACCTAACGCCAAAGTCGTAGTTTCCAATTCAGTATGCACCGGCACTTTCGCAGCGATCTCGGTTTCAAGTGCGGCTAATTCCGCATCATGGTAACCGGACCGACGCTCTGTATCTGGCTTCTTTCGTTCATGCGCCGCTGACACCAGCATAACAGCGTCCCCCAGCAGACCATGAACTGTGCGTGTTATGGCAAAATCATGCACATAATACTGACGCTGCACAGCAAGAGCGGCTTCCACTTTTTTGTACGGATCACCATAAGTCTTGCGACGTTCTGCATCTGCGTCAATCCACGCCTGAAGGGCTTGATCTTCCGCCTCGCGCTTTTCTATCACTTCAGGTTCACGCAAAGCCTTTGCTGTACCAGACAGAGATTTCAGTGCGTTCTGAACACCGAAAAGCGTATTTTGTGCGTCAATTAGGTGGGTCTTGCTTTCTCTGGAATACTGCCACAGCGCTCCTTCAAGGGTCGAATAAGCAGCAATAATGGTTGGCAGACTGACATCTCGTTGAAATGCCAATGCGCTGGCCGGAAGGGACCGTTGTGTGCGTCCTGGGTTTCCGGATGTGAAAACCAGATCACCAGCCTTGGGGCCCTTTGGATCGAATTTAAAAAACGGCGTATGAACCGGCTTGCCGTCTTCAAACACCCGCAGCATCGATAGATCAATATCATAACGCGGGAATGTAAAGTTATCGGGATCACCACCAAAGAATGCTATATCCTGATCGGGCGCCATCACGAGACGGATATCCTGATAACGGCGGTAACGATAAAGCGCCGTCTGTCCACCATGATAGAGTGTCACGACATCGCAACGCCAGTGTGAGGCATCACCCAGCGCGCATTCCTTGGTCAGGACACTATTGGCAACCTGCAAAGCTTTGCCATATTCCGCACCATGTTTTCCTGCGGTCATTTCTGCGACACGACCCGTTACATCTTTCACCTGATCCAGACGATCCAGTTCCATCCCCGGACACTGAGGCTCTTTTGAGACCTCTCGAGCCGAGAAACCATCATGGAAATAATCGTGATTTTTGTCAGACAGATCCGTGAGACACGTATTGGCACAATGATGATTTGTCATCACCAAACCATCACCTGATACGAACGAGGCAGAGCAGCCTTCCGCCAAGCGTGCCGAAGACTGAATGACATGGTTAATCCATTCGACAGAGGGTTCAAACCCATATTGCTGCTTCATCTGCCGAATAGGCAAATGATCAAACGTCCACATGCCTTCTTCAGCCTGAGCAGATCCAATAAACGCAGGAATAATTGCAAACAAAATTGATTTTTTTCTCATAAATAAACCCGAATTAAGAACCTTAAAGATACGGAAACATAACTTTACTTGACGTTTTACATTGTAATAATTCCCGTTCCTTGTTTAACGAATTTTAGTATGTTAACTCGCGTCGAAACACTTTATTTTCGGTGGCTATCATTACGTTATAACATCACAAATAACCCGACATCGCAATATTCGTCAAGCATAAGACTAACGTATTCGATCCCGGACTTAAGTTGCGTAGAAATAATCAATAGCCTCCTTGTATATATTGGGATTTCGAAATAGATGTCGGGGCGAAGTCAGAAATGTAGAAATTATTATAAATATTATTCGTATAATCACTTATCCCAATGATATCTAACAACCAAAGAAATCGTGTCGATAAGCTAAAAGACTTGTGCCAAACGAGACTCCGATGCTTTGGCGATTAAATTGATAGCGGATTCCATGTCCAACATTGGTGTTTCTGATCTTCCATATTCCCGGATAGACACGGTGCCTGCCTGTGCTTCCTTCTTCCCGACGATCAGCAACATGGGTACTTTCGCGAGGCTGTGTTCGCGGATTTTGTAAGCGATTTTTTCATTGCGCAAATCGGGCTCTGCTCGGACTCCACGTTGGCGGAGCGCTTTAATCAGATCGACTGCGTAATCGTCTGCAGCGCCGGTGATTGTTGCCACCACGACCTGAATGGGTGCAAGCCAGAAAGGCAGGTGGCCGGCATGGTGTTCAAGGAGAATGCCGATGAAACGTTCAAGCGAACCGAACAGGGCGCGATGCAGCATGACGGGCGGATGTTTTTCTCCATCCGCGCCAATATAATGCGCGTCCAGACGCTGAGGCAGATTGAGATCGACCTGAACGGTACCGCACTGCCAGTCCCGGCCGATTGCATCACGCAGTACGAACTCCAGCTTGGGACCGTAAAAAGCGCCTTCTCCTGGATTGCGTGTGTAGGAGAGGCCTGAAGCTTCGACCCCGCGCTGTAACGCTTCCTCCGAGCGATCCCAGATCTCGTCCGATCCGACACGTTTGTCAGGCCGGTCGGAAAATTTGATACGGACATCTTCAAAACCGAAGTCCTTATAGATCGAAAGCACGAGATGGCAGATCCGCTGCGTCTCGGCCTCCATCTGTTCCGGTGTGCAGAAAATATGTGCGTCATCCTGCGTGAATGCACGTACGCGCATCAGGCCATGCAACGCTCCTGACGGTTCAAAGCGATGGACTTTGCCGAATTCGGCCATCCGCAGGGGCAGGTCGCGATAGCTCTTCAGGCCTTGGCGGAAAACCTGCACACCACCGGGGCAATTCATAGGCTTGAGGGCGTAGGTACGGCCTTCGGTTTCGGTGGTGAACATGCTCTCCCCGAATTTTTCCCAATGGCCAGAGGCCTGCCAGAGCGACAGATCCATGATGTCGGGCGTATTGATCTCCACATAGTTCTCGGCCTTCTGACGTTCGCGCAGATAAGCGAGCAGGGTCTGGAACAGTGTCCAGCCGTTCGGATGCCAGAACACCGCGCCTGGAGCTTCGGCCTGGAAATGGAACAGATCCATCTCGCGGCCGAGACGACGATGATCACGCCGTGCTGCTGCTTCCTGACGCTGCTCCCACGCGGCGAGTTCGTCGGCATCACGACAGGCCGTTCCGTGAATCCTCTGCAGCATTGGATTGCTTCGATCACCTTTCCAATAGGCACCAGCCGTACCGAGAAGTCGAAAGGCGTGTCCGATCTGTCCTGTGCTGACGAGATGTGGCCCTCGGCAGAGATCGACGAAGTCGCCTTGTCGATAAAAGCTCAGGGTGGCATCAGCAGGCAGGGACATGATGATCTCGGCCTTGTAGGGCTGTCCATTCTCCCGGCACCAGGCAAGTGCTCTCGCGCGATCCCACTCCTCCCGGATGATCGGCTCGTCCCGGTCGACGATCTCGTGCATCCGTGCGTCGATCCGAGCGATGTCATCATCGGTGAAAGCGTGCTCAGCTGCGAAATCGTAGAAAAATCCCTGTTCCGTGGCGGGCCCTGTCGCAAGCGCGGTGCCGGGAAACAACTCACTGACGGCTTGTGCCAGAACATGGGCCGTGTCGTGACGGATCAGGGAAAGCGCATCGGCGTCCGACCGGAAGACAGGGTCAGCCCGTTGGTCACCAGTTGTGGAGGAAAGATCGCTGATAATGCCGTTCACACGGCAGGCGAGCATATCCTTTGGTGGGTGGGATGAAGGACGGGAAGAGATGGTGGTCGGTAACATGAGAGAGCCTTAACGGAGAAGAGCGGCGAGGGGGCGCGGTTCATTTGGGCGCGCGTGTCGGAAGCTTGTGCTTTTGTTGTGTCGGCAAGAAAGACGGGCAGACGCTGCATCGTGCGCAGACGCCCTGAACTTCGATGACCCGATGCCGGACCTGAAATCCAAGGGTCTCGGCCGCAGCGTCGATCAATTGACAGGATAGCGTATTTTCCACCGCTTGCGCGGCACCACATCGATCGCAGATACAGTAGACGAGGTGAGAGGGATCGTTTGCCCAGATCCGCACGAAGGCATTTCGACTTTCGAGCCGTCCCACTAACCCGCTGGCAATCAGCTTTCCGAGAGCCCGGTAAATTGTAGTCGGAGCAATCCGCGGGCAATTCGAATGACTGACACACCGTAGGATGTCGTAAGCCGAAAGTGGGACGTTTGCCTTCGTCAGCACGTCGAGTACATCATTCCGTAAAGACGTGGTCCGCCTTTTGAAGGCATCGCAACCTTGACGTGCGTCGCGAGACGGCGGCATGACACGCTCTATCATCGGGAAATTGTATCCATCACGAGGACCGGCCCAGGCCTTGCACCGTTTGCGATATTTGCCGGGAGACGATGAAGGCATCCGAGTTTGCCTTCAGCCGCCCCTTTAATGAACACTACTGCGAACGGTGTCAGGGTACTGACAATACCACTCTTTGGATTTTGGCTGCCGCACCACTCTGGTCCAGCGCTTCCATAGGCGCAGATCAGCCGAAGTGCATCGGGGGGCAACTCGAACGCAGTCTCCCCACGGGATGGCGTTATTAGCTGGATGTGCTGCCGGACGCCTCCTGTCAGCGCACCGAACAGTGCGGACAAGTCCCTGACATCAGTCAGGATGAGGGGAGACCAGTCCTGATGTAAAGCCGGGTTTACAAGGGAATCTGCGATTTCCGAAGGTGTGCCGGCGAGAGTGAGAGCAGATGGGGCTTGTGAGCAGTTTGTGAGAGTTCCTTCCCATGTTGCCGGAATCCGGCGCCCCCACACGACCATATCGACATCCGGTCGCTGCAGATCCATCACGACTGTCGCGTGGGCACAGGCGACCACATGCGGTGCAAGACGGCCCAGAGTACTGTTTTCCGGTGGGTCGATTGTTGGCGCGGGCCAGCTCTCAATGAATAGCATGGCGCCGAGACTTTCCTTCGGCGCGCGCGCGGGTGGAGTCATATCCGTCGAGACAGAATGTTGCTGTGAGGGAGGGGGCATGGTTCCCGAGCTTGACGATAGGTGGCGAACGTCTTTATGGTTACGTTATAACATAACATAGTCAATAGCAGATAAACTTCAATGGACACACTGATGGACGTTCCACGGCAAGTGAGAACCCGGCCGACCCGGGCTCAGGCGGAAGAGGCGGTGCGAACCCTGCTCGCCTGGACCGGTGATGATCCTGATCGCGAGGGGCTTGCCGGTACGCCTGACCGCGTGGTGCGGGCCTATGAGGAGTTTTTCGAGGGATATCATGACGACCCGGTCGCTCTTCTGGAGCGGACCTTCGAAGAGAGCGGTAACTACAACGAGATGGTGGTGCTACGCGATATCCGTCTGGAATCCCATTGCGAGCATCATATCATTCCGCTGATCGGTAAGGCGCATGTGGCGTATCTGCCCGACAAGCGGGTAGTTGGCATCAGCAAGCTGGCGCGTCTCGTGGACGTCTTCGCCCATCGTCTACAGATCCAGGAAAAACTGACGGCCCAGATCGCGGATACAATCCAGGGCGTGCTTCAACCGCGTGGCGTCGCGGTCGTGATCGACGCGGCTCACCAGTGCATGACCACACGCGGAGTACATAAGCCAGGCGTGAGTATGGTGACCAGCCGCCTGCTGGGCGAGTTCGAGACGTCGGAATCTCTGCGGCGCCAGTTCTTCACTATGGCGGGAATGGGTGGCGTGTGATGGGCACAACTGTATCTTCTGTGTCCACGGCATTTGGGTCGCGCGTCTCAATTGAGCAGGTCGAGGAGGGGAGCGATCTCGCCCCACGTTTCGACGCCAGCGGACTGCTGACCGTGGTCACAACGGACGCAGAAAGCGGTGATGTCATGATGGTTGGCGTCATGAACGCAGAGGCGCTCGCACGCACTATCGCAACCCGTGAGGCGCATTACTGGAGCCGGAGCCGTCAGTGTCTCTGGCGAAAGGGCGCCACGAGCGGGCTGGTCCAGCATGTCCTCGAAATGCGGATCGACGACGATCAGGACGCGATCTGGCTGCGCGTTCACACTGCGGGCACAGGAGCGAACTGCCATGTGGGTTATCGAAGCTGTTTTTATCGGCGTGTTGATCTCACTTCTGAGGAAGGCCTTCCGTCATCATCGGCAGCACTCCTCTTTTGCGAAACGCACAAAATATTCGATCCGCTCGCCGTCTATGGCGACGCCCCAAACCCGACAAAGCTTTAGAGGAAAAATCCCCATGGATGACCAACTTCCCGTTACCGTGCTGTCCGGCTTTCTTGGCGCGGGAAAGACGACCTTGCTCAATCACGTACTGAATAACCGCCAGGGCTATAAGGTCGCGGTCATCGTGAATGATATGAGCGAGGTCAACATTGACGCCGCTCTGGTGCGCGAGGGCGGCAGCAATCTGTCGCGTACCGATGAAAAGTTGGTTGAAATGACCAATGGCTGCATTTGCTGCACGCTCCGCGACGATTTGTTGCAGGAAGTACGGAGGCTCGCAGAGGAGCGGAAATTCGATTATCTGCTCATTGAATCTACAGGCATTGCGGAACCGCTGCCCGTAGCCGCAACGTTTGAGTTTCGTGACGAGAGTGGCGTCAGCCTGAGCGATATCGCACGGCTGGATACGATGGTGACGGTCGTTGATGCGGTCAATCTCCTGCGCGATTATTCTTCCAGCGATTTCCTGAAGGATCGGGGTGAAACGGCCGGGGAGGACGACGAGCGTGCCCTGGTCGATCTGCTCGTCCAGCAGATCGAGTTTGCGGATGTCGTGGTGATCAACAAAGTCTCCACCGCTACATCGGATCAGGTTGATGCGGCGAGGCAGATCATTCGTGCGTTGAATTCGGACGCTGATATCATCGAGACCGACATGGGGTCTGTTCCTGTTGAGCGGATCCTGAATACAGGCCGTTTCGATTACGACAAGGCACATCAGCATCCGTTGTGGTTCAAGGAACTTTACGGCTTTTCCAGCCATGTTCCTGAAACAGACGAATATGGCATCCGTAATTTTGTCTATCGTGCGCGCCGTCCGTTCCAACCAGCGGAATTCCAGGCCTTTCTTGACCGGAACTGGCCGGGTGTCGTGCGCGCCAAAGGTCATTTCTGGCTGGCCACGCGCCCGGACTGGGTAGGCGAAATGAGTCAGGCCGGAGCCCTTGTGCGGAGCGAGGCGCTGGGGCTGTGGTGGACGGCGATCCCGAAAAATCAGTGGCCGGATACTGATCAGTGGCGGGACTTCGTATTGGGAAACTGGGATCCGGTCTTCGGCGACCGTCGTCAGGAAATCGTCTTCATCGGCAATGGAGATATGGATGAATCCGGACTTCGGCAGGAACTTGATGCCTGTCTTGTTCCAGATCTCGGAGACACCCCTTTTGAGCCGTCACGCTATGCACGCCTCCCTGATCCCTTTCCGCTTTGGCGTCGCCAGTCGGAAAGCCTTGAGTCGGCCTGAACGAATTACCACACGCTATTATTGAGGAATATTTTCATGAAAACCCGAGCTGCAATTGCGTGGGAACCTAACATGCCGCTTGAGATCGATCTGGTTGATCTCGAAGGCCCGAAAGACGGCGAGGTTCTGGTCCGTATCGTGACCACGAGCCTGTGTCATACGGATATGTTTACCCTGTCGGGACATGATCCGGAAGGACGTTTTCCATGTATTCTTGGTCACGAGGGGGTGGGGATCGTCGAGGATGTGGGTAAAGGTGTTACCTCTGTCGCTCCGGGTGATCATGTCATTCCGCTCTATATTCCCGAAGACCCGAACTGCCCGATGATCCGTTCGGGCAGAACCAATCTCTGCTCGACTATCCGCGAGACACAGGCGCTCGGTCTGATGCCAGACGGCACCAGCCGTTTTTCATATAAGGGCCGCCAGATCTTTCATTACATGGGCACCAGCACGTTCAGCGAGTACACCGTGCTGCCCGAAATTGCCGTGGCGAAGATCACCAAAGAGGCGCCGCTTGCGAAAGCCAGCGTCATGGGGTGCGCCGTCCCGACAGGTATGGGAGCCGTGCGGAACGCCGCGAAAGTGGAAGCGGGATCGACTGTGGCCGTCTTTGGTCTCGGTGCGATCGGCATGGCCGTCATTCAGGGGGCTGTCATGGCCGGTGCTGCAAGGATCATCGGCATCGACACCAATCCGGCGAAGTTCCTGCTGGCCCGAAATCTGGGGGCGACCGATCTCGTCAATCCGACCGATCATACCGATCCAATCCAGAAAGTTATCGTGGAGATGACGGGTGGCGGCGTGGATTATTCCTTTGAGGCGATCGGTCGGGTCGATGTCATGCGAGCGGCCCTTGAGTGTTGCCATAAAGGCTGGGGTGAATGCACAGTCATCGGTGTCGCTGGGGCTGGCGAGGAGATCTCGACGCGGCCTTTCCAGCTGATCACGGGACGGGTCTGGCGGGGCACGGCCTTTGGGGGGGTAAAAGGGCGTTCGCAGTTACCCGGTATGGTCGATGAATGGCTAGCGGGGAAGTTTAGCGTTGACCCTTACATCACCCACAACATGACTCATGATCGGATCAATACGGCATTTGACCTTCTGCATCGGGGAGAGGCCATTCGTTCTGTCATGCACTATCAGCCAGGCGAAACCCTGTCGAATAACCTGCCCGGCAAAATTCTGACCGATCTTTAAGGAGACGAAACGTGGCTATGCTGAGACCTAATCCACGTGGTGATTTTCCCGTAGTTTCTGAAAGCGCCTTTGTCGACCCGACCGCGATCCTGTGCGGTCATGTGATTGTCGAGGACGATGTCTTCATCGGTCCCTATGCCGTTATTCGCGCCGATGAAGCCGATGAAAACGGCCATGTCGAGCCCATCCGGATCGGGAGTGGATCGAACATTCAAGACGGTGTGGTCATCCACTCAAAAGATGGCGCGGCTGTGACAATCGGATCGCGCACATCAATCGCCCATCGCTCGATCATCCACGGTCCTTGCATTGTTGGAGACGAGGTATTCATTGGCTTCAATTCCGTGATCTTCAACTGCACGGTCGAACGGGGTTGCGTGGTAAGGCATAACTCCGTTGTCGAAGACTGCGTCTTGCCGGAGCAGTTTTATATTCCGTCCACGACAACAATTCATTCGAATACAGATCTATTGACGATTACGCAGGTCACTCAGGATGCGACGGCATTTTCTGAGAGCGTCGCGGAGATGAATGTTAGTCTGGCACACTCCTATCGACGTATAGCCAATCAACTTTAAAACTTCCGTCAAGGGACGCAATTAAAGAGGTACGAACCAATTTTGGCTGAATGGGGACCTTATTCTCCTGGAAAAACCGGAGGGTTTTTAGAGCCCTCCGGTTTGTCGGTTCGGTGAACACCACGGGCGCCAGGAAATCCAGTTGGAACCGCATATCTGGCGATCATCTGCTAAGTGGACACTATCGTACCATGAGCAGTGGCCCACGAGGTTTTGCCTGACACGCCAGGATGTAGCCCGCCTTCTTGTCTGCCGCCGATAGACCGACTTCGCAACCGGTTGTGATGGTGCCTTTTATGAGCTTGACTTTGCAGTGTAGGTTGTGCCCGATAGCGAGAAGCTGATCGGATATTCCTTGGTGTCCGGCAGGTTATCTCCGTGCGACAGAACGCCGCCGAACGATTCACAGGCGATCCGTTCAGGTGAAGTCCCGAGTTCATCACACAATACAAGCGCCGCGGCGACCATAGCAACTGGGCCGCAAATACGCATATGATGATCGGCTATAAAACGGAAGGGAAGCCGTTCACCTACCAGCGGGCGTCGTCTGAACGAACGGATATCTGGCGTTTCGGCTCGCACGTGAATGATATACATGGTGCCCGCTCAGAATCCTGCGGGGCGTTTGTTTTCTTCCAACGCCGTGCATGCCGCTGCATTGTTATACGTTGTAACGATATCGTTCAGTGCGATCCTTGTGTTAACGCCGGTGCGTGCAGACCGAGTATTGATCGCTACACGAAAAAAATGATTAAAGCGCGCGGGATTAGACCATGCCGGCTGCGTCCGGCGCCTGTACTCTGCGAAGCGGCGGGCAAAAGCATTGTCTCTCTGACCAGTTAGCGGATCGCGAGACGGCACGACACAACGCTGACAGGGGTTTATTCCCAACCACTCTGTGCCACCAAGGTGAAACTCGACTTCGTCTCCAAGTCCTCCGAACAGTGCATCTTCCCAAAAAGCCGGGACGCCCCCGATCTCGATATTGGTCCGAAAGCGGGCCCGAACTTGCTCGACTGGCAACCCGAACCATATTCCAATCGTCTCTAGCGTCGCAACGCTGATGATAGTCGGACCAGGCGAATCCGTATCATCAGGATGTCCCGTAGTGGTATCCGCCCGAAGGTGGACTGGAAAACCGAAAAACCGACTTAGCCATGCCTCTATTGGTCTTGCAGTGCCATCAAGATTGAACAGAACAGTAGGCAGACCTCGACCAGAGTCATCTCGTAGGCTTACGGTCCGTTTATCAAGATCGAAACCAGCGCGGATGCGATGAATCTCTGCGTGGTTCTTGCCGTTAACCACACGCCCCTGTGCGTCAAATAGAGCCCAGCACCGGTCGTCTGCCAAGGCCCCGCTAGTAAGAACCCGCGCATTTGTGACTTCCACCGGATCCAATGATTTAATCGGAAAGATCAGAATGCGGGAGATAAACGGAACCGATCTGGTCATTTTTCATAATCTCGCGAGGAAATTTCAGATGTTAGAAACTATGTTGGAGCGGCGGATCTAATACGTCATGGCAGCCTTGTTTTGAGGACTGTATTGGTGATTGCAATGAGACGCCGTACGATAGCGACGATCACCAGTTTGTGTGGTTTACCCGATTGTTTCATGGGTTTGGAAACATCTTTCAGAAGGGTTTATGGCACGCAGTTGCCAATCCTGCCTGAAACAGGGGCTGACGGAGAAATCTTCCTCCCCTTGAAATGACACGTTTTCTATGCATCACGCCATTGTCATGAGCCATTGGTGCAAGTCCGGCCATGGCAGAGGCTTCTGTTGCCAGAATACGATCAAGTCCTGGCATTTCAAACGGATAGTGTTTCTTTTTCTAACTGATCCTGGCCACTCGGCCCCTCTGTTCTGACGTCGACATCCAAGGCTTGAATCACATCAGACCGATTTTCCAAACAGACTCTCAAGCCGTCGATGCCCGCCCGAGCCTGATCTTATACGGAAAAATGGAATAAGCGCTTGAATATAAGTGAGCGTTCACTTACCTTGCTTCCGTAAGGAGAACCCATGCCGACCTCACGCCGTTCCAGATTGTCCGCGACTGACCGCAAGCAGGCCATCCTGTCCGCTGCAGCTCCCATTTTCGCCCGGCTCGGTCGGGACGGTGCGACGACCAAGGAAATCGCCAGAGCCGCTGGTGTTTCCGAAGCTTTGCTTTATCGGCACTTTACCAGCAAGGACGTGCTTTATGCGGCGCTTGAAACTCACTGCGTTGAAGCGAATGCAGTTGGCAGCCGTATTCTCGCCGAGGTGACGCCTTCAACTGAAACACTGGTCATGGGTGTCGCCATACTCGTGCACGCAGTGTTTCCCGGTATTGGCGATGCGCAGTCTCACGAAGACACCAAACGCCTTGTGACGGCCAGCCTGCTTGGCGATGGCCAGTTCGCAAAGGCGTTCCTCGACCAGCATGTAAAGCCGTGGGTCAGCGTTTTTTCGCAATCATTCAGGGCGGCTCAAGACGCGGGAGACGTCGAATCTGGCATTCATATCGGTCATGCAGAGATATGGTTCGTCCATCATCTAGCGAATACTTTGCATCTCATCAGCCTGCCCGACATCACGGTCGTTGAATACGGCATCACACGAGACAAGCTGGTCGAGAACACTATCCGGTTTCTGTTGCGCGGGCTCGGCCTCCAGAACGCCGTCATAGACCGGCATTACGACCCGAAAAAACTCAAGATGATCATTATATCAATGGATCAGAAAATATGATGGAACCGATCAGGACTATAGGCGTCATCGGTGCAACGGGGCGGCTTGGCGCGCCAGTTGCAGCGGAACTGGCAAAACATTTTCAGGTGAGGGCAATCGTTCGTTCGCCAGACAAAGCTCGGAGGATACTGCCGCCTAATGTCGAAATCGCCCAGGCAGATCTGCGGGACATTGCGGGGTTGCACAAGGCGCTCGACGGGGTGGATGCGCTCTATCTCAACCTTGCGACCGACACGGCGGATTTGACGCTTCCCTTCTACGAAGAGAGGGAGGGTGTGCGGAACTTGATGAGCGCCATCAAAGGGTTGAATATTAATTATATTGCTAAAATCGGTGCTCTGGGCGCCTATCCTCCCGCGCTCAACACTATCAGACATAACATCGTGCCCAATATTATTCGGATGGAAGGGCACAAAATCATCGCGGATTCCGGTATTCGTCATACGTTTTTCGCGCCGACCCATTTCATGGACCTGCTCCCAAATATGATCAGCGGTCGAGCGCTCCAGTGGATCGGGAATACACACATCAAAATCTGGTGGATCAGCTCCGCCGATTATGCGCGCTGGGTGATTGAGGCGTTTCAGAATCCTGAGGCAATGCCTGTACATTGCCCCGTACAGGGGCCGGAAGCGATCTCCGTCAGGCAGGCGCTGGAGCGGTTTGTCCGAAATTATGATCCGACACTTAAAATTCGCGTGGCTCCACTTTGGATCATGCGGATGATCGGTCTTTTTAATCCGAAAATGAAGTTCGTCGCGCATTTGTTTGCGTATTTCGGGGATCACGAAGATCCGTTCTATGCCGAAAAAATCTGGCAGGAACTGGGCAAGCCCACAACGACGCTCGAGATGTTCGCGCAGGAGCTGCGGCAAAGTCGGCATTTACAACAAGGCGCGAAATGAGCGGGTCAGGGAATAAAGCGATGATCACACCTAAATGTCTGAAAGACGGCCAAACAGGACGGGTCATGCCGGTCGTAGACTTTAATCGCTGTGAGGGAAAAGACGCCTGCGTCGCCGTATGTCCTTACGACGTGTTTGAAGTGCGCAAGATCGATCCGTCCGATTATCGCGATCTTTCATTTGTGGGCAAAATCAAGAGCTATGTCCACGGAGGGATGGTCGCCTATACCCCGCATGCTGATCAATGCCGTGCTTGTGGTTTGTGTGTGAAAGCATGTCCTGAGCGCGCAATCAAATTGGTAAAAATTTGACGTTCATACAAAGATGACTGCGCATTTTTTTCTATAATCAGAATTTCTGCTGATGTAAGTCGTCATGACTCCTCGTGCTTTGGGGAAGCTATGACAGCCTATCTCTTTCTGGAGAGATTTATCTGTCATAGCTATTTTGAGCGCCCATTAAAAATCTCACTTTACATGACTACCCAATACTGATGCGACAGCATCGCGCAGCCATACTGCGGCAGGATCACGATCACTCCGGGCTGACCAGATCATCGATACTGCCGGGATACGCAAGTTCAGTGGAACGGGACGGATCGTTAAACCGAAATGCGCGGCATGTTGCTGAGCGATCCGGCTGGGAAGCGTAGCCAGAACGGGGGCGGCTGCTGCGGCAGCAAGTGCCGTCAGAAAATCTGATGCAGCGAGGACCACGTTGAGTTCCTGACCAATCTGCATCAGTGCGTCTGACAGGCATCCCTGGATGTCATCTTTCAGCGTCATGAGAACATGGGGCAATGCAAGATAACGCTCAACCGTGATTGGAGCATCCGGATCGATCAGCTTCGGGTTGAAGCAGCAGACGAGAGACTGCTCATACAACGATACCCCACAATGGCGTTCCAAACCGAAATCAAAACACCCAACTGCGATATCCAGCGCCCCCGTATCCAGTAATGTATAGACCTCACTCCGAGGAGATCCACGTGACAGCAGTCGTATTCCAGGTGCATGCCGTTGCAAATAGGCCGTCAGTTTAGGCATCAGAAAGACTTCAAGTTCGGACGAAAAGCCGAAACGAAAGATGCGCTGTTCCGTCGCAGGATCAAATTGTTCCTCAGACATCAGGATGTGCTGAGCCTGCCTTAACAACTCCGCAACATGTGACGCCATGGTTGACGCTTTGGCGGTCGGTTGCATGACAGCACCGGTTCTGACGAGCACATCATCGTCCAGTAACATTCGGAGGGTGGCGAGTGCATGGCTCATTGCGGGTTGTTGAATGCGAAGGCGTCGTGCCGCCTTTGTGACGCTGCGTTCTGAAACGAGGGCGTCGAAAGCAATCAGAAGATTGAGATCGAAGGAACGAAGATCGAAATGATCAATGGGTTTCATATTTCAAATCGATTTGTATGATGTTTGCGCGCACCCTAACGTCTGATGCGACGTAAAACAATCGTATTGAGTCAATCATGGCAGCAGCTTTTCAAGTGGGTGACGCCCGTGTCACGTGTATTCCCGAACTTCATTGGGATAACGCGCGCCCTCACAAACTGTATCCGGATATCGACGCTGAGGCACTTGCAATATTCGGTCCGTATTTGACGCCAGGATCATTTAACCCCGTGACCGGTGGGCTCGCGCAGGGAACTCATGCGTGGCTTGTTCAGGTTTCTGGTCTCAATATCCTGGTTGATACCGCCACAGGAAACGACAAGCCGTTACCTGCCGCACCGGCACTGGATCATCTGCATACGTCGTTTCTCGAACATCTTGCAGCCGCAGGCGTACAACCGGAGCAGGTTGATACCGTTCTGCATACGCATATTCATGCCGATCATGTTGGATGGAATACGCGTTTGCACAACGGAAAATGGGTGCCGACCTTTCCGAAAGCCCGTCATGTTTTCTCAGTGATTGAGGCCCGATACGGCGCCAGCAATGACGGTATTGACCCTGCTCCAGACCTACCTCCAGAGATCTTAGGGCGCCCGGACCATCGCCCACTCCCACGTGTCTATACAGACAGCATGCTCCCCGTTATCGAAGCCGGGCTGGGAGAGGCGATTATCATCGACGGTCAAGATCTTCTTGCAGGTTTCTCTTTTCATCCGACCCCTGGGCACAGCATCGATCATGCCTCGATCCGGCTGCGGTCGGATGGTGAAGACGCGTGGTTTACAGGAGATGTCATGCACCATCCTCTGCAGGTTTATCGTCCGGATCTGCGGTCCGTTTACTGCGAATTCGTTCAGCCTGCCGAGCGCTCGCGGCAGTGGTTTCTTGGAGAAGCGGCTGAAAGCGGGAGTCTCTGCTTTACCAGTCATTTCGCGGAAACGGGTGCCGGATATGTCAGGCGTCGTCCAGAAGGTTTTGCATGGGAATTTGCGCAACTAAATGTAGGAGACGCCAGATGACAAATCTGCTTATGGAAAACCTGTTCATTCCGAGTGATACGGACAATATCTCGCTTCATCTGCGCCATAAACGACGTGCAGACATCCAGATATTTGGTTCACAGCGCACTATCTTGCTGATGCATGGCGCGACGTTGCCGGCAGAAAGTCTTTTCGATGTTCCTGTTGGGGAGGGGGCATTCATGGATGTTCTCTCGCGGGAAGGATTTGACGTTTATGCGCTCAACGTGCGGGGCTTCGGAGGATCAACGCGTCCTGATGGAATGGGAGGTGCACCTGAAGCTGCGCTGCCTCAGGTCAGGACCGAAACAGCAGTACGCGATCTGAGTACTGCTGTTGACTATCTTCTCGCAACGCTTGCCATCCCACGTCTTTGCCTGATCGGAATGTCCTGGGGTGGCACGGTTACCGGCGCATATACGGCTGCTCACAATGACAAGGTGGAGAAATTAACGCTGATTGCACCGCAATGGATCAATGACGGGGTTTCTCGTCTGGATCCGGGTGGTCCAGTGCCTGCTTATCGCCGCTTTAATGTTCAGGCATTTCGCCAGCGCTGGCTTGAAGGCGCACCTGAGCAGAAACGCGAAGAGATTCTGCCAGCAGGGTGGTTTGAACAGTGGGCCGCAGTTATTCTTGCGAGCGATCCCGCAGAGCAGGATGGAGTGATCCGGGCGCCTGCGGGTGTCATTCAGGATGTGCGTGACTACTGGTCCGCAGGGAAGGCGTTTTACAGTCCCGAAAAGATCACGGTCCCGGTTCTTCTGCTTCATGCTGAGTGGGATTTGGATGTAACTACTCAGCAGATGGGAAACCTGTTTCCACGTTTTCTCAATGCCCCGTATCGTCGCTGGACGGAGATTGGGGAAGGAACGCATATGGTGGTTATGGAAAGGAACCGATGGCAGGTGCTTGAAGAAATTCTGATCTTCCTGCGGACTGCCCCTCATTCAAAGGGTTAAATTCTAGGAAGTGTCCTGATCTGCCGCGTGTTTGACCTGTTCTAGCGGGATAGACGCGATCCATCATTGAAGTGGATCTCGTCGGGATTGCTTGCAAAACGAGCTGCTTTCTCGTCCAGGAAAAATGAGCACTCTCAGGTCGCCTCGGCCGCAGCATTTCGCCTGATAGCCTGAGGCGGCTGATGGAACTCCCGCAGGAAGGCGCGTCGCATCCGTTCGGGATCATGAAAGCCTGTCATGACGGCGATGGCTTCAATGGGGAGGGTAGATCTCTCCACCTGCTCGCGTGCGGCTTCGAGACGCAGTCGTTCGACTGCTTTTGCGGGGCTCATCCCCACCGCTGCCCGGAAACTGCGAGAAAAATTTCGGGGGCTCATGCCGGCCTGACTGGCCAGAATATCCACGGTCAGGCGCTGTTCCAGGTTGGACCGGATCCATCCCAACAGTTCGGCAAAGCGTTCCTGAGGGCTCGTCATCTCGAGGAGTGCCGAGAACTGGGACTGTCCTCCGGGACGGTGATAGAACACCACCATTTGCTGCGCCGTACGACGGGCAATATCGGCCCCAAGATCTTCGGCAATCAACGCCAGCGCCATGTCGATGCCAGCGCTGATCCCCGCAGATGTCCAGATCAGGCCATCATGAATATGAATGGCATCTGCCGAAACCCGGATTTTAGGGAACTGTGCTGCCATGGCCGGGGCTTGTTGCCAGTGTGTCGTCACACGACGGCCATCAAGCATGCCAGCTTCTGCCAGCAGGAAAGCCCCTGTACACACACTGCAGATACGTCGCGCATTTCTGGCCTGATGCCTGATAAAGTTCAGTAATTCTGGGCAGCTCATAGCCTGCCTGTGGCCTTCGCCTCCGACAACGATAAGCGTATCGAACGACCCTGCCGCCGCGAGCGGAACCGTCTCGATCGTCATCCCGGAAGACGACCGGACCAGACCACCATGGTGGGACAGGGGCGTCATCTCATACGGAGCCGCCCCAAATCCTCCGGCAAGCTCGAAGGCTGCCGTCACTCCGGCAGCGTCGAGCAACTGGAAGTCTGGATAGAGAAGAATACCGATCTGTCTGGTCATGGCTTGAAATGAGGGATCGTTGTCCTTTCGTCAAATGCTCTTTTGGAAAACACTGACAGGTCTCGGATCAACTCGTGATCCGTCCCCGAACCAGAGGCGGAATTCCCTATGTCCCGACCCCCATTGCCTCCCTTCAATGCTGAAACGGCTGCTCAGAAAGTCCGCCTCGCGGAAGATGCCTGGAATGGCCAGGATCCTGAAACGGTGGCGCAGGCCTATACGACCGATAGCCAGTGGCGCAATCGCCTGGAATTCATCCACGGACGAGAGGACATCGTGGCGTTCCTGACGCGCAAATGGGAGCGCGAGCAGGAATACCGCCTCATCAAGGAACTCTGGGCTTTTCAGGAGAACCGGATCGCGGTCCGCTTTGCTTATGAGTGGCAGGATCAGGCCGGGCAGTGGTTCAGGTCTCATGGGAATGAAAACTGGGAGTTCGATGAAAACGGGTTGATGCGTTACCGCGCAGCGTCAATCAACGACCAACCCATTTCAGCGACCGACCGCCTGTTCCGCTGGCCTGAGGGACGGCGTCCGGACAGTCACCCCGGTCTTTCGACACTGGGATTGTAACTGTCCGGACGCGCTTCCTTAAGGCGTTGACTGGAACGCCTTGCGGCCTTCTGCGTCCAGCGCCGCGAAGTCTTCATCGGATAGGGTGATGTCGGCTGCCGCGACATTCTGTTCCAGATGGGCGACCTTGGACGTGCCGGGGATCGGAAGCATCGCCTTGCTGCGCATCAGGACCCAGGCAAGAGCAATCTGGCTTGGATGCGAGCCGTATTTCTTCGCCATCGTGTCCAATATGGATCCCGGCCTGGCGAGGTCGCCGGCGGCGAGAGGGAACCACGGGATGAACCCGATGTTCTGCTGCGTGCAGTAGTCGAGTACGTCCTCGCTGGTGCGATCGACGAGATTGTAGCGGTTCTGGACGGTCGCGACCTCGAAGAATTTCGATGCTGTTTTGATGTTGTCGACAGAGACCTCGCTCAGTCCTGCATGACGGATCAGTTTCTGATCAATGAAGGAGCGGATCGCGTCGAACTGTTCGTCTGCCGGGACTCTGGGATCGATCCGGTGGAGTTGCCACAGATCAATCTGCTCGACGCCGAGGTTGCGCAGGCTTTTGTGCACCTGCTGCAATAGATATTCCGGCCGTCCGACCGGTTTCCAGATGTCGGGGCCGGATCGGGTGAGGCCGCCTTTCGTCGCGATGACCAATCCTTTGGGATAGGGATGCAGAGCTTCCCTGATCAGCCATTCGGAGACGTCCGGACCATAGGAATCCGCCGTGTCGATGAAATTGACGCCGAGTTCTGGGAGGCGCTTCAGTGTGCGGATGGCCTCGTCGTGATCGGCGGGCGGTCCCCATATACCCTGGCCAGTGATGCGCATCGCACCGAAACCAAGCCGGTTGATGCCGAGATCGCCGCCAATCCTGAATGTGCCTGATCGCGAAGCGTTAGAGGGGGACTGGATCATGGGTTTAGGTTCCTTCATGACAATGTCGTCTTTGAGGCCAGTATCTCGGCCAGTCTGTCGAAAGCTGGCTGGTAGATCTGTGTCGGCATCCGGGCCTCCATACTGGCGGCATGTTCGGCTGGAGCCTCGAACTGCCCCCGCCACTGGATGAACGTGTGGTCGTTTTTCGTTATGGGAAGAAGGCTGATGGTAGAGCGATAGTTCCGGACTGGCAGGGCTGATTCAACGATCGAGAACGTGATCGCGTGATCCACGTCGGAGAGTGCCAGAAGCTGTTCGCGGATGAGTCCGACATCCCCCATCTCAATCAGGCGGATTGCGCCGACGCGGTCACCGGACTCATTGCCTTCGATCACGCAGCTTCTGACGCCCGGCAACCAGCGTCCAAGGGCGCCAAAATTACGGACCAGCCGCCAGACAGAGGGAAGGGATGCAGGAATGATACTACTGGCCATAACGTGGATCATGAGGCTGGCTTCGCTTGGAATTGTGTGGCCCTCATAGCGACTGCCCTCCCGTCACCTCGATGCGTTGGCCATTCATCCAGCGCATGTCGTCCGACAGAAGGGCACGGACCGCAGCTCCGATATCGTCGGGCTGTCCGACACGCCCGAGGGGTGTGATGTCTGCAAGGCTTTTATTGATCGTGGCATCGTCACGGACCAGACCACCACCGAAGTCCGAGGCGATCGCACCAGGGGCGACGGCGTTGACGGTAATGCCTCGCTCTCCCAGTTCTTTTGCCATGTAGAGTGAGATGACTTCGGTAGCGGCTTTCATGGCTGAATAAGGTCCATGATCCGTTAGGTAGAAACGGGTCGCGGCAGAGGTAATGTTGAGAATACGACCGCCGTCCCGAATCAGGGGCAGGAGGGCCACCGTCAGAAGATAGGGGCCTTTGAAATGGATGTTGTACTGGTTATCGAGCTGTTCGGATGTCGCAGCATCGAAGCGAGTGTGAATGATATTGCCTGCGTTCTGAACGACATAACTCAGTGCACTGTGCTCGAACTCATGTGAGAGAAGTGCTCTGACCTGTCCGGAAAAATCCGCGAACGATTCATGGTCCACGATATCCAGCTTCAGCATGCGCAGTTTTGCATTTTGGCCGACGAGGGCTGCTTCGGCAGCGTTCGCCTCGTCTTCGTTGGAGTGATAGGTCCCGATCACGTTGATGCCCGAGGCAATCAGATGTTTCGCGATACTGTATCCGATGCCGCGATTGGCACCCGTGACGAATGCGATGTCCTGTTTGCTCATAACTGGATTCCTTGGCCGAGACACGGCGATGTGTTCCGGAATTTAATTCCGTACTGGATGGTCCATAATATGTGCGCAAAACAGGGTCAAGGAGTTATGGAGTGGTCGATATGGAATTAACGGCATAAGGCTTGGCCTGTTGCAGGCTCATCAATGTCTGGCAGACCGTTTCACGGCGTGGTGAGCAGCGCGTTGGCATCCCATAAGGTCAGAAGCGAAGTGATGGCGGCATCCAGATGTGTTGACGTCATCCCGTCCCGCGCTTCGCATGTCATGCCATGGAAAAATGTCGCGAAAATATCGGGCAGGGCCGCTGTTGTCGCGCAATCGCGCAGTTCGCCGCGGGCAATCGCGCGCTCCACGCAGACCCGGATTCCGGTCCGCGTCCGCTGGCGCTCTGCAGCGAGAAGGGCCTGAACGGCTTCGTTTTCGGGCGAACAGTTACTGGCGCCCGAGACGACCAGACAGCCACAGGGATGCGTCCGGGTCGCCTGCATACGCGCTGAACCGCGCAAAGTCCGTTCAATCGCATCCCGCGGTATCAGGTTTTCGTCCCATAAGGGCGACATCACCTGTCCGTAGGTCGCCAGATAATGCTGCACGACTTCGCGAAACAAGGCTTCCTTCGAGCCGAACGCGGCATAGAAACTTGCCGGCGAAATATTGCCCATGCAGGATTTGAGCTGTGTCAGGGAGGTCGGTTCGTAGCCCTGCGCCCAGAAAAGCGTCATGGCGGCATTGAGTGCTTTGTCCCTGTCAAACTCCCGGGGACGCCCTGTTCGCGCCATGGTATTGCTCCTTTTGAAAGATTTTCATATTAAGTGATCCAGAAGTAATTGCCAAGAATTTACGCTCTCATATATAGATCATTCGATCCATATATGAGAGCCGCATGACCTCCAAGACGATACCCCTTCGCAGAAGTCCCGATGACAGATTACCTATGGCCGGCTTACTCGCCTTGGCGATGACTGGCTTCATCTGCATTATGACTGAAACTCTTCCTGCAGGTTTGCTGCCTGAGATCGGGGCTGGGCTGCATGTTTCCCCCGCCTTGGCAGGGCAGATGGTCACGGCTTACGCCTTGGGCTCCCTGAGTGCTGCGATCCCGCTAACATTGGCCACACAGCGCTGGCGGAGAAGGCGGGTTCTACTGCTGGCGATCATTGGTTTTGTAGTTTTTAACTCCATCACAGCATTCTCGACGGATTATGACCTGACCCTCGTGGCGCGATATGGCGCGGGTGCAGCGGCAGGGCTCGCCTGGGCCCTGCTGGCCGGCTATGCACGCAGAATGGTGACACCCGCTCAGCAAGGACGTGCTCTGGCTATCGCCATGGTTGGCACGCCGATCGCGCTTTCTGTAGGTGTTCCGGCGGGCACTTGGCTGGGCGCGGCTGTGGGATGGAGACTGGCCTTCTGGATCATGTCGGGTGCCACCTTGCTGTTAATTGTCTGGGTTCTGGCGAAGGTTCCTGATTTTCCAGGCCTTGCACATCATGAGCGCCAGCCGTTCGGTCATGTCCTGCGAACACCGGGGGTGCGATCTGTTCTGGGCGTCGTGGTAACATGGATGCTCGCGCATAACGTTCTCTACACTTATATCGTACCGTTCATTACACCGGCAGGGCTGGCAGGAGAGGCGGACCGCATCCTCCTGCTTTTTGGCCTTGCTGCCCTTGCAGGCATCTGGCTCACCAGTTGCACGGTCGATCATGCCCTCCGGCTTTCTGTTCTGGTCAGTCTGGCAATATTCGCTGCTGTTGCAGTTTTTTTTGCAATTGGATCAGCATCGCCTGCGGTGATCATGATTGGCGTTACGATATGGGGTCTGACTTTCGGAGGGGCCGCGACGTTGCTCCAGACGGCTCTGGCTGATGCAGCCGGGGAGGGTACAGATGTTGCGTTATCGATGAATGTCGTCGTCTGGAACAGCGCCATAGCCGGCGGTGGCCTGTTGGGTGGTGTGTTGCTGGAAACGTGGGGAGCTCTGTCATTCCCCTGGATTGTGATGGCACTCGCTGCTGTAAGCTTCCTGATCGCATGGCAAGCCCGCTCCTATGGGTTCCGACCTGGCCATCGGCTCGGGCATGGAAAAGAAAACTGAGTATTCGATGACAAGCAGCGGATTGCGTTACCGCGTGATCACGCCCTGGCTAAAGATTGGTGCGCCGCTATACCTGCCAGGACACCCGACGCTGCTGCGACCGTTGCATTATGCATCGGGCTAGCCGCATCCCCAGCTACATAGACCCCGGACACAGAGGTTGCGCCCCAGGTATCGACCTTGATGAACGGACCGGTAGGTCCGTTTTCCAGAATACAGCCCAGATCCTCGGCAATCGGGCTGGCAGGTCTGGTTTTCGGTACCGTGAACACAGCTGCGACTTCAATGAGCCGTCCATCCGCCAGCTTCACGGCATCCAAACCAGGAGCATCTCCGATGAGAGAAATGATTGGAGTACGTTCGATCACGACGCCGCGCTTGTTAAGCAACATTGCCTGCTCTGGATCAGGCTCGTAAATTCCCTGAGTGAAGTAAGTTGTTGGCCCCCAATCGGGTATTAATGTTGCCTGATGGATTGACATTGGGTTTGTGGCGATAATTCCAAGCTGATGATTGCGGACCTCATATCCGTGGCAATAAGGACAATGAAGAACGGTCTTGCCCCATCGTTCCGCTACACCAGGGATATCGGGCAAAGTATCGGAAACGCCAGTAGCGAGTATCAGCCGCTTCGCCTGAAATTTTGCTCCGTTGGCTAGAGACACAGTAAACGTCTTGCCATTCCGTGCCACCTTCTGCGCGTCGTTCTGCAAGATCTGCGCAGTTGGATATCGCCGTAATTGTGCAGTGGCTTCACGCATAATGGTGTTCGGCGCTTTGCCGTCCTGGCCGAGGAAACCATGAGACGCGTCTGCGAAGCGGTTTCGCGGTAAGCCAGCATCGATCAGCAAAACGCTCATGCGAGCCCGTGCCAGCTGAATAGCTGCCGCTTGTCCGGCAAAGCTGCCGCCTATCACGATCACATCATACATGGTTAAATCCTATTCAACTTCATATGTAATGTCTGAAGTTACATATATGCATATCAGCTTTTTGCAACTCTTGATGTGACATGATAGAAGAGCCTAAAGGGCAGGCGATGCAACTGGACGGGCGATTATCGAGAATGATGCATTTGCTGATCCATATGGATCGCGCGAATGGGCCCATCACCTCCGGTGAAGCAGCGGAAATGCTGCATACCAATCCGGTTGTTATTCGGCGTACGATGGCAGGCCTGCGGGATGTGGGGTTCGTTCGTTCCATCAAGGGGCACGCTGGCGGGTGGACGCTTCTGAAGCCGCTGGAAAGTATCTCGATGCTTGATGTCTACAAAGCCGTGGGGCAGCCACGTATTTTCGCAATTGGCCTGGCCGACCCGGCGCCCGATTGCCTCGTCGAGCAGGCCGTAAATGCGTCAATGACGAGCGCACTCGAAAAAGCTGAGGCGCTTCTGATTGCTCAACTAGGCGAGGTCACTCTTGCAGCAATCGCCAAAGATTTTGACCGGCGCTTTTCTGCGTCTTGTGCGAGCTCTCCCTGAACCAGGGTAGTCTGCCGCTTTAGAGCTCAAAAAGCTTTGCAGTTACTCGATGGAATGAAGCTCAAACGTAAAGCCGCACAATGCATAAAAATGGTAGCGGCTGTTTGCAGGGGACCCTTCTTCTATGTGAGGTGTGCTTTGAGAGACCTTTTTGCCATAAACCTGTCTTTCATCGCGGAAACAAACGTTCGAACATTTACGGACTGACGTTCTTTGGCAGGGAACAGGATGAAGACCGGAAGTACTGAGGCGGGGGTGTCAGTCAAAATTCTTCGAAGCTGCCCATTTTCAACAAATTGGTGAGTTTGGTAGGATAATGCCGTGACGATGCCTAGATCTTCGATGGCGGCTGTGAGAGCCGCATCGACACTGTTCACGAAAAGCCGGGGCGAGACTTTTATCGAAAAACCAGATTTCCCGCCCTGTCGCCACTCAGAATATCCTGCTGCATATTCATTAACCTCAATGAGGCTATGCGTTGCGAGATCCTCAAAGACCTGTGGCTCTCCGTGTTTCTTCAGATAAGCTGGGCTGGCAACAAAAATTTTCTGGACCTCTCCGATTTTCTTCATCTTCAGGGCGCTGTCTTGTGGAGGTGCAATCCGGATGGCGAGATCAATTCCTTCTTCCACAAGATGAACAACCCGGTCTGTCAAAAAAAGCCTGATGTTCAATTGCGGCCAGGCTTTTAAAAGTTCTGTGACAACGGGAAGGACGTGTACCCGTCCAAAAATAACGGGGGCGGTAATCGACAACACTCCTTGGGGGGCAGTCCTCGCTCCTTGCGCTATAGCAATCGCACCATCTAGGTCGAAAATCGCTGCCCGACACCGAGCCAGAAACTCCACGCCTTCAGTGGTCAGATGTACAGAGCGGGTTGTACGGCTGAATAAGGAGATTCCGAGGGCTGTCTCTAGGCTTCTCACCGTCCGTGTTACCGTTGTTGCCGAAAGACCCAGCTTCCGGGATGCTCCGACAAAACTGGCGTGATCGGCCACGGCCATAAAGATCCGCAATGCCGGAAGGTCGATCAGATCTCTCTCCTGTAATCAACAAATTATAGCCACAAAACGCAATAATGAAGTGCGATTTCGACAGATTATCGCACGCTTTGTTCCGTGAGAAGACAATGTATCTGTTCAACTATTTTTTTTCGGGATTGCTCCATGAAACTCTATTATCATCCCCTTTCGGGGCATGCGCATCGGGCGCACCTCTTTCTCTCTCTTGTCGGCTTGCCTCACGAATTGACGCTTGTCGACCTGGCCGCGGGTGAGCAGAGAACTCCGGAATTTTTAAGGCTGAACGCCTTTGCAGAAATTCCCGTTCTAGATGATGACGGGACTATCATTGCGGATTCCAATGCCATCCTTGTTTATGTCGCGCGAAAAATGGGGCCATCTCATTGGCTGCCAGAGGATCTAGTAACAGAAGCGGAAATTCAACGTTGGCTGTCTGTTGCGGCAGGAAAAATCACATATGGATGCTGTGCTGCGCGTCTTGTGACAGTCTTTGGCGCCCCCTTCAATCTGGAAGAGGTCATCCAGCGTGCTCACGACACACTCAAAGTGATCGAACAAACCTTGCAGGGCCGGACCTGGATCGCAGGAACCCAAGAACCGACAATCGCGGATGTCGCGCTTTACAGTTATGTCGCGAGAGCTCCGGAAGGAAATGTTGATCTATCAGAATACAAGGCCATTAGTAGATGGTTGCAGCGCACGGAAAGCCTAGAGGGATTTGTTCCATTCGCGAATATTGTAGCGGATTTGAAAACAGGAGAGGCGCAATGAACTTCTCTCATCTGAGTCTAGATCATGTAGGCATTCGTGTGACGGATCTCGCCGTTTCCGAACGGTTTTATGCCAAATTTGGCTTCATCCGTGATCCAGAAGAATACGCTCCAGCGGTGAAAGCCTGTGGTCTACATCACCCATCCGGGCTTCGTATTCATCTTATTTTTAATGGTGTGTCAGACCCGGCTGGTAATGTTCTGATGGATGTTCCTGTCAAATATCCAGGATACACACATGCGGCATTTATTATCGAAAGTATGGTAGATTTTGTTCCCTGGCTGGAACAGGAACGGATTACGATCACAGAAGGCCCCGTGCATATGGGACACGACAGACGCGTCGTCTGTTTTATTCGTGATCCAGACGGAAACGTTCTGGAATTTAATGAAATTCTCCAGTAATTTGTCCTTCTGGAACTCTGAATTTGATAGCCGAACGAGGACAGCGATAATAAAATTCAGCCGATATCACTTAGATCGAGTACTACCAAGGTAGATTGTTCGACGCATACGCTGAACGAATGCATCAAGAAGGTCGACGCCGGTAAGCAGACTAGTCTTGAATTTCTATCTGTTCGTGCATTTTAAACCAGATCAGGGACGGAGAGAATGGAGCAGGGTTCATGAGGCGGCATGCCTACCATTCGTGGCGGCAAAGAGCGCGAGGGAGGCAAGGCACATGAGCGTTCCTGCGCTCGCAAAGCCCCACCAACCTGCAATGCTGTAGAGTGCGGCCCCGCCAGACGATCCGAGCGCACCGCAGACGAACACACCGCCCATATAAGCAGCATTCAGGCGTCCGCGCGCAGTGTCGTTGAGACTGTAAACCACGCGCTGGCTGATGACCTGATTGGTTTGCACCCCACCATCCAGCAGCAGCGCAAGTACCGCGAGGACGATAATCCAACCTGCAGCGACGGCCCAGCCCGAGGTGAGAGACGTTGCGCCTACGAGTGCGATTGCGCTCAGTGTCGCCGGACGGGTCAGTCCGGCGTCAGCCAAGCGTCCTGCGAGAGGAGCGGCCAGTGCGCCGCCTGCTCCCGCGAGTGCGAAGAGGGCAATCTTGCCCTGGCTAAAGCCGAACTGGGCATGAAGCAAAAGCGGAATGGCGGTCCAGAACATGTTGAAGACAGCGAAGACGAGACCATGACAGGCGATGCGAACCCTTAACGTCCTGTATTGGACCAGAAGATGCATGATCGACCGCAAGAGGCTTCCGTAAGACATGCGGCGGGTTGGGGCCTGAACGGGCAGAACGCGCGCCAGCCCAAGACCCGCGAGCATCATGACGACAGCAGAGACCCAGAACACGGCTCGCCAGCCGAACGCGGCCGCCATAGCGTTTGCGACGGGCCGCGAGAGCATGATCCCCGACAGCAGGCCGCCCATGATATTGCCGATCGTTCTGCCACGTTGACCGGGTTCCACGAAATGCGTGGCGAGCGGCAGCAGAATCTGCGACCCCACGGAACACAGACCGATGGTGACGGAAAACAGCATGAATGTCGCGACTGAGGTGCTGAGCGCCGCTCCGATCAGACTGACGACAAGCCCGGCAATCGTCAGGAGGATCAGACGACGGTTTTCGGACTGGTCGCAGAGCGGCACGATCAGGACCAACCCAGCCCCGTAGCCGAGTTGGGTCAGCGTGACGATACTTCCCGCCCATGTGGAGGAAATGGCCAGTGCACTCGTGATGGGGCCGATCAGAGCCTGCGCGTAGTAGATGTTCGCGACCGTCAGGCCGCACACCCCGGCGAACAGTCCGGTTATCGCCGGTGTCAGGCGGAATGTCGTGTGAGCGGTAGCGTTTGTCACGGGCGGCCTTCTGGCAACTTTTGAGGCGAGTGGCGGCTCAGAACGTGTTCCTGAAAATGATCTCGTCTGTCGGAAGGATGCCGCCGGTCGGGTGAGGGGACTTGGCACATTTACCGACCGCGACGAACATGACGATTTCATGGTCCTCGGGAAGATTGATCAGCTTGCCCACTGCGTCGAAGTCGAAACCGTCCATCGGGCATGTGCCGTAGCCCATGCTTTCGGCCTGTAGCATGATGGCTGCCGCTGCCATACCGCACGAGCGCATGCCTTCGTCGCGCTGGACCTGTTCGCGTCCACGATAATACTGATCGATCGCGCCGGTCATGAATTGCTGCACTTCGGTGGAGGCGTTTTCCCAGTAGCGCGTGGTGGATTTCTCCCACGCCTTGATGTCAGCGCAGAGAACCAGAAGCACGGAAGAGTCGGTAACCTGAGCTTGATCCCATGCGACGGCGCGGATCTTGGTGCGCAGTTCTGGATCGGTCACGGCGACGAAGCGCCAATTCTGGATGTTGAACGCCGTTGGCATACGGCGGGCGAGACCGAGCAGTGTGTCGAGTTCAGCGTCCGTCATGCGGTGGTCGGGATCGAAGACTTTGGTAGCGCGGCGTTGCAGAATGGCACTGGCGACGTCGAGGGGCATGACATTTCTCCTGTTGTGTGGCTCTGTTGTACAATTTACCCTGTCAACGCGGAGAGGGCATTAAGGGTGCTTAGGCTTATGAGACGGCCCGTCTGATGGGTGTTCCATCGTTCCCCTTGGCCCGTCCGGGATAGCCGTAGGCCTACAGAGTTTCATTTCGGGTGATGGCATCTTTGCTGATGCGAGGCGCCATAACACTACATTCTTTTTGGGAGGTATGATCTACCATGTATCAGGGCTGGTAATGGTTTCATGAGATCGCCTTGTGTCATACACACTACCAGCCGTGACGCTGACTGGCGATCTCTTCATCGTCGGGGATCTGTTCCCGAGACTGGGGCCGGAGCATAGCATCACTGATATCGCTTCCTATCATGTCTATGCTCCTGATTTATATGGCTATTCATGGAATTTTTCAAATGTACGGAAGGAAAAAGAAAGGCATGTTTAAGACATTACTATTTCCTAACATGCCCTTCAGGAAGAATACTAGCGCGTCATAGATTTAAACAATTGTGTCTGTTCGACCAGCGCGCGTTCGGTTGGCAACCGTTCCATACTCGATGCACCATAAAATCCATGGCAATCAGGGCAAGCCTTGAGGACTTTCTGGGCATCTTCAGGCATTGCAATCGGTCCGCCATGGCAAAGAACGATGACGTCGTCTCTCACACTTTTGGCAGCATCCGTCATCTGGTTGATCAGCGTTATACAGTCGTCCAGTGTGAATGCTGTTTCTGCACCAATATTGCCACCAGTTGTCAGGCCCATGTGGGCAACCAGAACATCCGCGCCCGCTTTTGTCATGCTGACAGCTTGCTCTGGGTCGAAGATATAAGGGGTCGTGAGCAAATCTTTCTTGCGGGCCCGAGCGACGACATCCACTTCCATAGCATAGCTCATGCCGGTTTCTTCAAGGTTTTTTCGGAATGTACCGTCAATCAGCCCGACTGTCGGGAAGTTTTGTATACCAGAAAAACCCACCCTGCGTATTTCGTCGAGGAATACATCAAAGTCCACAAATGGATCGGTACCATTCACGCCGGCAAGTACTGGCGTGTTTGGGACAACTGGCAGCACCTCACGTGCCATCTCCATAACGATCTGATTGGCGTTGCCATAAGCAAGCAAGCCCGCAAGTGAACCGCGTCCAGCCATGCGGTAACGACCGGAGTTATAAATGACGATCAGATCGATGCCGCCCTCCGCCTCACATTTGGCGGAAAGACCTGTTCCTGCTCCGCCCCCAACGATGGGGCGCCCTTCTGCGATAAGGCCGCGCAAACGACCAAGAATAGTTTCGCGTGCAATGCTAGGCATTGAATTCGGTCTCCTTGAACATTGTCTGAAATTCGTCCGCCATTGCCTGAGCAAAAGCAGAATCATTGAGCGCATATGGCAGGCGTATCAGCCTTCGCCTTGCGCTTTCGCGCAGCATCCCTGATAACGCCGCGACGAATGCTTCATCGGCTTCGGGATCGAAAAAGACCTCTCCAGCCGCATCAAGTAAAGAAAAGCCGCCTTCCGGTATAAAGAATGCGACGGGGCCTTCGCAGTGATTCAGGCGTTCGGCAATCATTTGCCCCATCTGACGACATTCTTCGGCTGATGTACGCATCAGTGTGATGTGTGGGTTATGCTCTACCAGAACACGATTTCTATAATTTTGTGGAACCGTATCTCGGGCAGCGAAATTGACCATGTCGAGACCACCGCAACTGCCGACATAAGGCACTTTAGTGCGTTCAACTGCGCCGAGCCGGTCTTCTCCACAAGGAAAAATACCATTCGCAATGAGGTCGCAGAATTCCGTTGTTGTAACGTCAATTACACCGCGTATGACTCCACGATCAATAAGCTGTTCCATCGAACGACCACCCGTGCCGGTGGCGTGAAACACCAAACAGTCAAACTGATGATGCAAGGTATCAGTCAGGTGTGTGACGCAGGGTGTCGTTACACCAAACATCGTCAAGCCAATCGCAGGGCGTTGGTCTTCGGGTTCATGCGTCGCAGAACGCACCATACCGGC
Source organism: Gluconobacter sp. Dm-73 (assembly GCF_018256215.1). Lineage (NCBI taxonomy): Bacteria > Pseudomonadati > Pseudomonadota > Alphaproteobacteria > Acetobacterales > Acetobacteraceae > Gluconobacter > Gluconobacter sp. Dm-73. Next base: position 54,035 of record NZ_JAERLW010000013.1, read on the forward strand.
CATGGCATTCGCTGCGTTTTCGAGCACTCGCCGCGACACACGGTTCAGCCCTTGCATATCGACCACGGAATACAGCATTGCTATATCGGATCCACCAACATAAGGCGCAACGTTTCCAGATGCCACGGTGGACACAAGAATTTTTGGAATACCGATGGGCATTGCCTGCAAAGCAGGTGCTACCAGTGCGCTGCCTCCAGACCCCCCTAGTGCCAGTACTCCTGCCACATCAGGGCGCGAGGAGAGATAGTGCAACAACGCGTCAGACATTCCTGCAATTGCTGGACCTCTGACATTCCCGAATACGGCATCGGGCCCACGCGGGTGGCATGATGCGACGTCCCATGCCACGACATCGGTGGCTTGAATGACACCGGTGCAATTGTGTCCTGTGGAGACATCGACAACTCTGGAGAGCACACCACGTTCCGACAATTTGGTTTGCAGATAACGGAGTTCTGCGTCCTTGGTGTCTCGCGTTCCGATGATATAGACGTATTTTGCCATCGTCAGGCCATCCGGGGACACGGCTCAAGCAATGTGACCGTCAGTGGTCTTTCCAGTCCTGCCGTAAACGTCTCTTTCATGGCCAGGAAATGTGCCGTCTGCTCATGAATTAGAAGCGCGTCGAGACTCTCCCACTGTTCGATAAACACGAGATGCTGCGGGTTGTTTTGGTCACGCTTGCAGTCATAGGAGATATTGGACGGCTCTAAACGCGACGCGATAACGCATGCCGCAACTGCGCCGAGGACGGCATCTTTGTGTTCAGGTCGGATGTAGATTTCGGCAATGATAGTAAGGACATTTGTTGATAGGTCTGACATGCTTTCTCTCCGCCGCCTGACTGTTCTTGTCAGACTAACGCGGAGTGACACTTTCAGCCTAAGACTATAGTGTCGCGTGACACTTTTCTTTCTACTAGTTCGCATGCCTGACGTATGCGCGTCAGCGCTACGGTCAGATTTTTGAAGGATACGGCACCCAGGGCGAGCCTTACGCCTGTTGTTTGCAGGGTGTCGCAACTGGCAAAAGCGCTCGGTGGTGCGATTGAAACACCGAGTGCCTTTGCGTTTTCAGCGACGTTTTCTGCTGTGGATGCATCCATGGGCAGCCAAAGGTGAAAGCCGTCTCCACCCGGTTCTGTCATGCGTTTGCCCAATATATTACGGGCAAGATTCCGTCGTCTTGCGGCTTCGGCACGTAAAGATTGACGGACGCTGCTAGCCGTTCCATCGCTCAACCACTGAGCCATCATCGCATAGGACAGGGGAGCGATCATCAGGGATGATGCAAGCAGTACTGGAAGTGTCTGCGCTGCGAATGCAGCTGGGGGGGCAAGCGCGCCTATGCGCAAACCTGGACTGATGATTTTTGACAGACTGGAAACATGAAAAGTCCGTTCCGGAATGAGCGCCGCGAGAGTGTGGTTTAGCTTGCTCTGTCCAGCATAGACACCATCTTCGATGACCAGAGCATCGAACCGGCGGCATAACTGGGCAATGGCATGTACTCGATCGCTATCCATGCAAGCGGTGGTTGGATTATGCAGGGTGGGCGTTACATACACTAATGCCCGTCCAGTTTGGGGTGACGATAAGGCGGCTTCCAGCCCATCAGGCATCATCCCGCGCGCATCCATGGCAATACTTTGCAAGGTTTTTCCTCCGCGACGCACTGTGTCCAGCATGCCGGGGTAGGTCACCTCTTCGGTTATAATGCTGCCCACATGTGGGCGCGCGACGGTGAACGCCACGCTGAGTGCCTGTTGCGCTCCACCAGTCAGTAACAGATTTTCCGGATCGATTTCGATACCGCAACCTGTCAGCCAGTGCGCCATAATTCGACGGTGTTCGATATGTCCAGCAACAGGTGGATAAACGTTAAAAAGGGCGGCGTCGACGGTACGGGCCAGACGTGACAGGGTGCGAGCGAGTGCTCGGTCACTAAACATGGGCGGGGGCATATTGGTGGACATATCCAGCAAAATCGACCGATCATCCGCCCGTGCTGCAACGAAAGATCCACGCCCATGCTCGGCCCGCACTAATCCGCGTCTTTCAAGAATGGCATAAGCGCGCGTAACGGATCCAATGCCGATGCCCAGACGCCACGCGAGGTCACGGTGTGCTGGCAGTCGATCGCCAACAGACAAAATACCATGGAGTATGTCTGATCCCAGCACGTCGGCTAGACGCTCTGCTGACGATCCGGTTCCGTCTGGGAGACGTGCATTCCAAGGTGACTGGCTTCGCATTGTTTTGCCTAATTAATTTTAGAAAGCTCAATAGTGGGGGAATACCCCGCTCTGGATGGCAGATGGAGGGTGGTTAGGACTATTCTATCGTATCGTCCCGCCCCCGCGAAGCCAGAAGCCAATCGTCAGGGCTACCTGGAGGGTTCGAAAAACCCTCTGGTTTTGAGTCTGTCTCTGTGATTCCATTTCTCCTGCATTGATTGAGGGAGAAGATGAAGCAGGCTGGTTTCTTTGACGTTGAAGAGCGGCTTGCGCGATTGAGCGGGCTTGGTGATCAGCTTGAAGCGTTCTGCCCTGATCTGGAGAAGGCCCTGGCCTATTCAGATGGAAGCAAAGGCGGGCGACGGCCATTTGATCCGGTGCTGATGTTCAAGATCCTGGTGATCCAGACGCTGAACAATCTGTCTGATGAACGGACGGAATATCTCATCAACGACCGGCTGTCGTTCATGCGTTTCCTTGGTCTGGGGCTTTCAGATCGGGTGCCTGATGCCAAAACAATCTGGCTGTTCCGTGAACGCCTGACACAGGCGGGGGCCATTGAAAGACTGTTTGAGCGCTTTGATGCGACCCTGCGGAACGCAGGCTATCTGCCGATGTCGGGTCAGATCCTGGATGCAACGCTGGTGGCTGCTCCAAAGCAGCGCAATACTAATGCCGAGAAGGTAGATCTCCGGGCAGGACGTACCCCCGAAGACTGGCAGGACAAGCCGTCCAAGCTGTCGCACAAGGATCGCCATGCGCGCTGGACGCTGAAGTTCACGAAGGCGAAGCGGCAGGATGATGGAACCATGCCATCCAGCGATCTCGCCATCCCGTTCTTTGGCTACAAATCCCAGGTATCGATAGCGGGGCCGGGTTTGATGCCATGGAGAAAGTCGGAGAAGCGCAGGCTTCGGAGACGTGGTTGTGGATCAGACCCGGTTCCCAGCATGCCGGGAACCGGGTCTATACTCTCAGAGCGAACCAGGCCGGTTCGGGGCTGAAGTCCCTGAGAGATCCGCCGATCGTCTCGTCTTTTGTGAAGCATGAACCCGGTCCGGCCGCGCTGACGGGGCAAGAGTAACAAGATTGTGGCGTCTGCTTTGAGTGAAGTTGATCGGCCACGAATGACACACCTGACTGTGACCGTAGCGTTGGTTCCCTCACCAGAAAGGACCGACCATGACATTCCGTATCATTGGTATTGATCTGGCCATTCGCGGAGATCACCTCGCTCAGATCTATGACGATGGCCGCCCTAATGGCCGTGCAATTCGTTTCAGGCACGATCAGCCCTCACTCGCCGCTTTTGTTCAGACAGCCGTGATGGGGCTGAGAGCGGATGACCACATTCAGGCCATCATGGAGCCAACCGGCATGAGCTGGTTTCCTGTTGCCCACCATCTTGCAGATGCTGGCGTCACCGTGGCTCGTGTCAAGGGAAAACGGGTCAAGGCTCTACGCCGTTACCTTTCCGAACACGCCAAAACGGATATGGCTGATGCCCAGATCCTGGCGGCCATACCGTCATTTGGTGGACCACGTCTTGATCCAGTCCACATTCCGGATCCGCAAAGCCACGCTCTTCAACGTTTAACCAAACAGAGAAGCCGCTTTCAGAACGAGATCGCGGATGCCAGGCGGCGCCTGCTTGATCTCATTCGTTGGGCATCCCCCAGGCTTGAAGCAGTCTTGCCCGACTTAGGAACACGGCTCTCTTTGGCCCTGTTGCAGAAATGGTTTCACCCCTCGGATGTTTTGAAGGCGCGTCGTACGACATTCGCCAAATATGTTGGAGCTCATGCGGGAGGGAACCATCCGCGCAGTGGGCCCTTTGTGGAAACGCTGATCACAGGGTCACGTGAAGCGGCGCAATACGCTCAAGACCTTCATGGGACACACATTGATTTTTCGGAACTACAATTCCAAATCGCGACGGGAATTGAGAATGTTCTGAAGAAAATCCAACCAGTTGAAGATTTTGAGCAGCATATTGCAGATCTCTATAAACACCTCGACCCACAGGCTCTTCTGCTCAGTGTTCCGGGTGTCGGCCGTCATCTCGCGCCAACCCTGATCGGTATCTTGCAGAACATTGAGCGGTTTCATTCCGAAAAACATTTACGGTGGTTCTGTGGCCTGTTTCCCAGGAGGGCTGATAGTGGTGGTGTGGAGCGAGCGGGCCAGACCCTGATCCAGGGTGGCAATAACCGCATCAAACATGCACTTTATCTTGCTGCTGATACGGCACGAAAAACAGATCCTGAACTGGCAGAACTTTATTGGAGGCTGATGACGGCGAAAGGTCATCATCACAAACAGGCTTTATGTGCCGTTGCCAATCGTATTGTGAACCGGATCTTCAGCGTTCTCAAACGAGGAAAGCCTTATGAAGTGCGCGACAGGGAGGGAAACAGCATCACCCTCTGTGAAGCAAAAGCTATCACTCTGGAGCGCTATACTGTCGGAGAAAACAGTAGAGCAGGACGTCGTTCCAATCGGATCGAAAAGAACTCCTGAAACCGGAAAAATTGCTTGCGCTCTCGGTACAAGATCACGTCTCCATCGACCGGAAGTATCGGTTCATCCGGAAATGGAAGACGACGGATGCCGTTGCCAGCGATGGCGCGCGATTGAGAGAGGGGCTGCTGGATAAAACCAATACGGCCTCAAGCGTCTGGGCAGACACGGCGTATCGCTCCAAAGCCAACGAAGACTTCATGGAAAAGCAGGGCTTTGTCTCCAAGGTTCACAGGAAAAAGCCGCATCTCAAACCTATGCCCCGGCATATCCAGAAATCGAATGCCGGAAAGTCTGTGATCCGATCTCGTGTCGAGCATGTCTTTGCCGATCAGAAATCACAGACGGGACTGCTGATCCGAACTGTCGGTATCACCCGGGCCACCATGAGGATCGGGCTCGCCAATATCGTCTATAATATGCGCCGTCTTCTCTTCCTGGAGCGAATCAGCGCGAGCGCGTAGTCATCCAGCAGGGGACAGCCCCTAATCCGTTCAAAACACAAACAGAAAACGCCCCAAAGAACCGTCAATCAGATTGCCAAAACCCAGAAATCACGGGCCAAGCACATCAATCAACGGTTCTTCGATCCCTCCATCTGCATTTCGTGCCCTCTTGACGAGGCAAGCATCTCTTCCAATTTTTCTTTCGCTGGACGCCATCGGGTCCGGCATAGGCTCTGTGAGCCAGACAACTGAAGTCCATGTTGCTTTAATCGGAGGATGTGGATGTCGACACTGAAAGGACTTTATTCCCGCTATCGCCGCTCCTTGCGCACAGCCGCCCGGAGATGGCGCAACCGACTGGAGGGAGGCGTATCATGGTAACGCGCCCCCTTTTTGGAGACGATCCGCTAGCTCCGCGTGTCCTCTCCGTGCTCCGCCGCCTCGGTCATGACGGACGTGGCGTGATGCTGACGTCTCTGGTGGCCCATACCGGTATACCGGGGATCAGACTTCGCTCTACGCTGGAATGCCTGGTCCAGGCGGGCACGGTCACCCCTGCCGGGTGTGATCCTCTGGCTTCTGATCTCGCGTTCCGTGTCCCCATGCGGGCAAGAGCCGCACCGCCAGTTCCGATCGCGGCGTAAGGCACAACCGCGCCGGGTAGATCAGAAACGCCTTCTCCGAGCGGAAGCGCCATCTTTTCTGGAACGACCGCACGAATGAGAGGGTGGAGCGGGGCCTTCCATCGGAGGTCCCGCGTTTCTGCAGATGAAATCAAAAGCAGCGAGAACAGGGAGATGTCGAGTTTTATTCATTTTCTCAACCTGAAGGCGCTTCAGCACTATTGGAATAACCATCCCCCCGTGCCCCGTTCACGGGGGACAATGCGGCCAGTTTGGTCGCACTCCGCGGGAAAGACGGAGCGAGCGGAACAGACAGCCAAGCAACCTCGGCACCTTCGGCAGCGGGAGAGGCCACATGTCGCTGTCGGTCTCATCCTCATGCTGCTGGTCGGAATGGTCTCGCCGACATCAGCTCATGCACCGCAGGGTATGCTGTCGTGCGAGACAGAAAAGCAGCCGGTAAACATTCCATCCATGCCACTGGCCCGCGCCATAGAGATATTGAGCCGGCAGACCGGGTGCCCGGTCCTAATCGACCCGATCCTTATGGACGGCAGGACCTCGGCAGCCGTCAAGGGCGCCTATACGCCTCAGGCCGCCCTCCTGCATCTGTTCGGATCCGTGCATATCGACGTCACCGCCACTGTTTCTGGCTTGAGCGTCAGTCCTCTGGATGCGACGGCTCTGACATCGGGTGACACGCGGTCCGGCCTGAGGAGTGCACCATGACTCTTCATACGGACAGGCCGAACAAAATTATGTCGCTTCCGACCGTTCAGATCAGCACAGAACTGGCGGTCCTGCTTGCCCACTATCTCAGCTACGAGGAAAAAGACCGCGGATACGGCGGCCTCATGCATCGGGCGGCTGACCATCTGATTTACCACCTGGTATCTCGCTGGAGAACCGCGCCAGACCCGGAAGCGACGACCCGACCAACGCCGTGGTCCGAAAACTCCTGCCTGTCGCTGACCGCACGCACATGGCCAAGGCCTTGGGCTAGTCGTTGGGAGACCTCGAAAATCAACTGACATTGGCCTTGCCAAAGGCCGTGCGAGATCATGCCAGAATATTGTCCTGTTGTCTGCCATGCTGGCACCGGATGTAAGCCGGAAGGGCCATGAGCCCTTCCAGAGACTGATTCAGTCCGCAGGGGAGTTCGCATCCACATCCGAGGGATCAAGCGGTTCGACCAGTCCTTTTAACTCTGGATCAGTGGAACTGCTCTAAAAGAAAAACCAGACCCAGGGCGTGGGAACTATAACGCAATTCATAGATGGGAAAACGGCTATGGAAGACCTCTCCATGAAACGTTCCTGGCAGAGCAGGGACTGGTCCCACTTCATCAAGCTGTTCAGGGGCCTGACATTCTACGAGCGTTTTGAACAGGCGATCATTCTGACCCTGATTGCGCTCATCATGCTGGTCACCGCCATCGCGACGATTCATCTGATCGGCGCGGTATGGCATCTGGTCGTCGATGTCGGAATCGATCCGATCAACCAGACGATCTTCCAGGCGATTTTTGGCGCGATCTTTACTGTTATCATCGCCCTTGAATTCAAACACTCCCTGCTGGTCGTTCTTGCCCAGCATGAGAACGTCATCCGGGTACGGACCATCGTCCTGATCGCCCTCCTGGCGATTGCCCGCAAATTCATCCTGCTGGATCTGCATGATGTGACTGCCATGGAACTGTTCGCTCTCTCGGCGGCTGTTCTGGCGCTGGGTGCCGTCTACTGGCTGGTCCGCGAGCAGGATGCGCGTGTCGCGCGCGATGCCAGAGAACAGGCGCATCTTGAAGATAATCCTGCGGCCCGCTGTGAGCCTGAACGGTCTTCATCCTGAAGAATCGAAGTAAAGGCGGTCTATAACGCCGCCTTTACTCAATCCCCACTATGTCTCGTGCGATGAGGACGTCTTCTTCGCCGTCTCTGGCCCTGACGGTGCCAGATGATCTGTGTCGATGGGCCGGAACGGCGGAATGGGTTGTCCGGGAGAGTAGACCGGTCCCTTGTAGTTCTGATCCAACTGGCTTGCGTTCAAGCTGTCGACCAGCATATCACCTGTGCCGTCTTCGTAATGAGTGCGAGCCCCGGTTTCGGGGATTGTGGACGTTCCCTCAGTCGCCCTTGCATCGAACGATGTTGCAGTCGTCCGGACAACATCACCAGCATGTGCGCCCGACTGGCTCAGTAGAGACAAGCTCAGAGCAGCGCACGACAGAGATATTTTCATCCTCTTCATGCTCATGACCTTTCGAGATTCTCCCTCGGCCGGATGAATGGCCGGGGGAGAGTTTTCGTCACGCCATCAGGCTGCCTCTTTCCGCGCCTCAATCTGGGGCACGGCTTCCTCCGCACGTGCTGTAGAGGACGTAATCGCGATACGACGCGGCTTCATCGCTTCGGGTATCTCACGTTTCAGAGTAATGGACAGAAGTCCGTTCTCGAAGTGCGCATCGGTGACTTTCATATGCTCGGCCAGATCGAAGCGGCGTTCGAATTCTCTGCCCGCAATACCCCGATGGAGATATTCGGTGGCGCTTTGCGGCTCCGGCGCCTTTCGACCTGTCACGACAAGAGTATTGCGCTCCTGTGTGATCGTAAGGTCGGCCTCGGCAAGTCCGGCAACCGCCATGTCGATCCGGTAATCATCCTCACCGGTCTTGACGATATCGTAAGGCGGCCAGTTATCGACCGCCGGAATCCGGCTGGCGAGATCAAGGGCGTTGAGCATTCTGTCAAAACCCACGCTCGAACGGAACAGGGGAGCAAAATCAACGGTGGCTCTCATAGCCATATCCTCCTTTGAGCAACATGGACACAAGATCAAAACTGATAGTTCTGTCTGCCGACCCCTTCGGCGGCCGGCAGATTCAATCTGGGCACTCCGTGCATGGTGTCAAGAGGTATCAAAAATGCAGAAAGGCAGGTTTGGGCGTCCTCAATCGTTCGCGTGTTCAGAGTGGACCAGAACAATGCCTGATAGTATCGGATGGAAGTTGCTGGCCGTGGCATTCGCCGCGACCATGCTGATTGCCGCTCCGGCGGAGGCCTGGCCGTGGATTTATGCTGGACCACCCATTGTCGTTCCACCACCAGTCCTGGTCGCGCCGCTAGCTGTCAGTTGGGGTGGGCGGTCTCCTTCAGAAGGCTTATCAACCGCCGGTATGGCACATCAATGCCGCAAGGAGGCCTTCCACCCCATCTGACATGTCTTGTTCTATGATACGTTCTCAGAAGGGGCTGCTTTTATGCAGCCGAGCGGAGAATGCACTCGGGTGGGAGGAAACTCCATCAGCTCATGGTGATTGCGGACTGTCCGCTTAGGAGCTTGGCGAATGGGGGCTTGTATGTCCGGGATGAGGGCGACTACAGCCCGTCTGCTCTGTTGTTGATGAGCCGACAGGCTGTTTAGGGGGGGAAGCGGCAGGTCGGCTATGCACGCAGATATGACAAAAGCGGACACGAAACTTTGTGCTGCGATCTGGTTGCGCTTAATTTGTCTACCTTAGAATAAATCTCCGTGCTATGAAGTGACTAGTTTAATGGTCAGGAGATTCGATGTGCAAACTGTGAATTTGGTGGACGCAAAAGCCCACCTCAGTCGTTTGGTCGATCAGGCCATGCAGGGCGAACCCGTTCGCATTATGCGTCGGGGGAAAATCGTCGCACAAATCGACAAAGTCACATGCAAGCGCAAGCCTGTTGATTTGAACGCTCTGCGCTCGCTTACAGCCAATATGACAGTCCAGGCTGTGTCCGCGCGAGAAATGGTACGGGATATGCGAGACGAGGCACGATATTGAGCGTTTATATCGATACGTCCGTTCTGGTTGCCGCGCTGACCAACGAGGCAGAGACAGACCGGATGCAATCATGGCTTTCCAGTCAGGATCCAGACGAATTATTTATAAGTGATTGGGTCGCGACTGAGTTTTCTTCCGCACTTTCAATCAAACTACGGAGCGGTCAGATCAACGTTGCTGACCGTGCAAATGCGTTAGCCCTCTTTACTCGTCTGTCCGCTGAAAGCTTTCAGATTTTGCCCATAACGACACAGCAGTTCAGGGCAGCGGCGCGTTTTTCTGATCAGTATGCGTTAGGGCTGCGTGCAGGTGATGCCTTACACCTTGCCGTCTGCGCCGATCACGGAGCAACGTTATGCACTCTTGATAGACGCCTCGCTGAGGCAGGTCCTAATATAGGCTTAAAAACAAAGCTACTATAATTTGTCAGGAATGGGGGGGTAGCCGGTTGTGTTGGGATAAGAAGCGTAACCAAAGCCATCCCATCAGGGCAGACAGAACAGAGCCAGCAAAGATGCCCATCTTAGCTGGTGTCACAAGATCTGATCCGGAAAATGCCAAGTTTGCGATAAACAGACTAATCGTGAACCCAATGCCGCATAGCAACGAAAGCCCAAACAGCATCCCCGTCGGCGTTTCAGCCGGAAGCGTGGCGATCTTCAGGCGGGTCGAAAGCATTGTTATACCAAAGATGCCGACCGGTTTGCCAACAATCAGTCCTAATATAATCCCGAGCGGAGCAGCCTCCAGCATCATGTCCGGATGAACGCCAGCTAGTGAAACACCCACGTTCATGAAACCGAACAGCGGTAGAACGACCCAGGTAACGAAAGGGGTCAACGCAGAAGATGTCCGATCAAGTGGCGTAGCTTGTCTGGCATCCATTCCTGAGGTGACTGCTGGAAGGCATAGGCCGGTGATGACTCCAGCAAGCGTCGGGTGCAGGCCGGCATCCAGAAGCGCCACCCATAACAGGACGCAACCGATGCCGTAGCTCCAGAGAGTTCTGATCCCAATCCTGTTCGCGCCGACCAATGCGGCAGTCACGATCACGACCGCGATAAGCCCCGGCCAATACAGAGCGCTCCCATAAAATAGGGCGATCACCACAATCCCCAGCACATCGTCGAAAATGGCAAGCGCCATCAGCCAGGCCCTGGCTCCCGGCGAGACATGCCTTCCAAGAGCAAGGATGATTGGCAACGTAAACGCGGCATCCGTTGCAACAGGAACGGCCCAGCCGCGTGTCGCTTCCGGATGATCGCATGTTACCAGCAGATACGTAAGGGCCGGCACGATCATTCCCCCCAACGCTCCGATAAGCGGAAGGGCGATGCTGCGTAGTGATGAGAGGTGCCCGGAAACAATTTCCTTTTTGATTTCGAGAATGACCACCAGAAAGAATAGGGTCATGAGTCCGTCAGAGACCCATGCATCAATGTTTTCTGGCCCCCGCTCTCCCAAGATGGGTAATTTCATGGGCGTTGTTATCAGGGTGCCGTAACCCGACGCCCATGACGAATTCGCCAGGACAAGACCCAACAGGGATGCCAGCAGGAGAACAGACGCCCCACCTGCGGGAGAGGCCAGAAAACGTCGGATATGCGTTGTGGACGGAACAGAAAATTCGCTCATTCCTCTTTGTTGAATGAGGCAGGCTCCCACACAAGCCTGTAGCGATGCGCTACCTTGTCATAATGTTTCTATTAATGCCCGCTTTCCGGATGGCCGTTTAACGCGGCTGATGTTCGGCGTGTAGGCGTAAGCGGACCTGCTGCTTACGCCCTCAAAGCGGTCGTTCAGACGGTGTCTGCAACTTCCCAAAATCGGACGCAGCTAAATTTAGGATCTGACAGGCGATGGATTCTGCGTAATGTCGGGCAAACTGTGCATCCCAACCTTGGACTACCGCATTTCTCATTTTCGTCGTGGGCCTTCCTCTCTCTATAGACGGGCGTCGGTCGAAATCCGTGCCGGCAGGGTGAAGACGACATGGAAATACCCGACCGGCAGCAGATCGGCCTCCCGCTCGGCCAGCCATGTCCGCGCGGCGTTCACCTGACAGCGCGGACAGTGACGGTTGCGGCAGCTGTTATAGGCGATCCGCCAGTGTCCGCAGTACCCGCAGGGCGCGACATGCCCACCAGCGGCGCATGTTCCTGATGATATCCGCTTTGCCACCAAACCGGCGCTGGCAACTACGATGATCGGACGTGCGCTGGATGCCGACATATCGTTCGCTTGGGTCGCGGGCGACAGCGTGTATGGTGTCGGCGATTTGGAAATGGCTCTACGCCGCACGGGCAAAGGTTTCATGTTGGGCGTGAATGCCAACCACTGGTTTCACTCCTGGCGACCTGACGTGATGTGGGTCGGCGAGGCCCGCGAGATTATCAAGACCCTGCCTGACGAGGCCTGGGTCCGGTGTTCGGCCGGGCACGGTACCAAGGGCGAGCGATGGTATGACTGGTTGTATTGCCCGATGGCCGATCTCCACGCGTCGGAATATGCTGACACCCTGACCGGAACATGGACCCGAGGCCTGCTGGTCCGCCGCAATCCCGCTGATGGCGATCTGCGCTATTTCATAACCTGGTGCCCCCAGGGGACGCCGCTTGAAACGCTGGCCCGCGTTGAAGGCGCGCGCTGGCGGATCGAGGAAGGCTTTGAGACCGCCAAGAACGAATTTGGCCTTGACCACAACGAGACCCGTTCCTGGCACGGCTGGCACCGCCACGTCTCTCTGGTCATGCTCGCCCACGCCATGATGGCCGCCGTGCGCTCCCAGGCGAACGTCCTTGCGCTCAAAAAAAGACCGCTTCCAACGCGCAAAAGCTTATCCAGTGGTCAATTCAGGAAATCCGTCGCCTCGTCGTGAAAATCACCCAGGCCCAGATCCGGGTCCCGCATATCCTCCGGTGGTCCGTTTTTCGACGAGCCCATCAGGCTCAGGCATTAAAATAAAAACGCAACTGTGTGCTGATCACGGAATTTTCAAGCGTCGTATTATGTTCAATGTCGTATGCAGAGCGAATCGAACATAGGAATGTTATGAAAAACAACTTTTTTGTTACCTCATCTATCTTAATCGCTACGTTCCTTGGCTCTGCAAGCCAGGTATTGGCTGTTGAGCAAAAGCCAGCACTCGAGGACGCAGATGTTTTGAAGATGGCGTCGGCCGCCCGCAAAGCTTTAGCCGAGCAGCACATTAATGGCTGTATCGTTATCGCGGACCCTGATGGCGTTCCTCTCTATGTCGAGCGTCAGGTGAATGCTACTCCCAATTGTCTCTCTGCAGCATTAGGAAAAGCCAAGTCGGCCGCCATTTTCAAGACAGACACCAACGTGTCCTATGAAGGGCTGGTCAAAGGAGAGGTTCACAATCTCGCTGTGCCGGATCTCTCAAGCAACCCAGGTGGTGTTCCGCTCTTCGTCGGCAAAACCGTCGTCGGCTCCATTGCCATAAGCACTCCCGATGGCTCGAAGGATCTCGCAGTCGTCCATGCCGCTGCTAACGCTCTCTGACGCGCTGGAGTTGTCTTTGTATGAGCTCTAACCGTCTTTGGCGCTGCTGCCTCGCTGCCGCTGTAACACTGCTTGCGAGTTCGTCCGCAGCTTACGCTGATAATGCGACCAACACCCAGAGCTCGCCTGCATCTGTGAAAATGACAAACCTGCAGCAGACTATCCCCGGTTTTCTGCAATCGCCCTATGGGGCCCCATCATTCGGTGCACCATATGGGACGACGCACGCCCTCGGAGACTGGGGCGGGATACAGCCTTGGCTTCAAAAGCACGGCGTTTATGTCGCTCTTGCCCTGTACGAAGGGATTTCCGGAAATGTATCAGGAGGTCGCAAGAAAACTTACACCGTTGCAGGTCAGGTTGGCAGCACCGTCGATATCGACGGTTGGCAGCACCGTCGATATCGACTTTCGCAAGCTTTTTGGAACCGGTCAGTGGTCAGATGATTTGTGGCTGCACACCCTCATCGTCAATGGGCACGGAACCAATCTCAGCCGCTCCTTTGGTGATAACGGCAATCAGGTTCAGCAGATCTACGGTGCGCGTGGAAACGTCGTTGCCCATCTCGTCTGGGCATATTTCGAGAAATCCTGGTTCAACCATAAAATCGACCTGGCCACCGGCTGGATCCCGACCGGGACGTTTTTCAACAATGCCCCTTGGGTGTGTAACTTCATGAACGTCTGGATGTGCGGAAACGTCACGCCGACGAAGTACCTCGTAGGCGGGCGGGACTGGCCTTCTGGCAATATCGGTGGGGTGCTGCGCCTGATGCCCAATCCTCATGTTTATGTCATGGGAGGTGTCTTCGCCGTCTCGCCACATTCATATAACGGCGGTATCTCCGGCTGGTCCTGGGGACAATCCAATCTGGGCAAACTTTCAACGGAAGCTGAAATTGGCTGGATTCCTGAATTCGGACACGACAAGCTGATCGGTCACTACAAGGTTGGAGTGATGTACGACAACTCGCGCTACAACAACCTGTATGAGGACATCAACGGGCGGCCATGGGTTGTCACGGGTCTGCCCGCTCGCAAACAAAGCGGTCAGACGTCTGTATGGGTCATGGCAGACCAGATGCTGGTTCGACACGGCGATGGCCCATCCAACGGCCTCGTCTTCGGTGCTCAATACGCCTACGCAGACGGTAAAACCTCACAGATCAACCACCATATCGTCGCGGCGCTTATGGATACAGGGCATCTGTGGGGCCGCCCGGAGGACGGTATCGGCATCGCTTTCCAGTGGGCCCATTTCTCCCGCAGTGCGGTTTTGTCCCAGCAGGCTGCTCTTGCCAACGGTTTGGCGCTGGTCGGTGCCAATTTCGGAACGCCATACGGCATTCAGGGCCATGAGACCATTTATGAAGCGTATTACACCTATCATGTCCGGACCGGTGTCACCCTTCAGGGCGACTTCCAGTACGTCAACCATGTCGGTGGAACGACGGTTTTTAACGACGCTGCTGTACTGAGCAGTGCTTTGAATGTTGCCTTCTAGGGAAGACGGGATGTTGAGGGTGTTAAAGCCTGCGTCACTGTCAGAACGGTATTTCAGAACTTGAGGATCTATCTCTATGCGCTTCACAAAAAAGGGTCTCTCCCGCCGGCAGGTTCTCGCAACCTCGTTGACGCTTCCAGCTCTCGGCAGCCTTCCGGGCTTTGCGCGCGCAGCCGGTCTCGTCACCCTTTCGCAGTTTCATGACCTGTGTGGAACCCTGACAGGAAAGTCAGGACTCAATCTTGAAATTTCCAACAGGATCCTCACAGCCCTGACGGCCCTGGACAGCAGCTTCCCCCAGAAGGTCGGTAGCCTCATCAGCGCCATGAAGACCTATGGTCTGAAGGACATGTCCGATTTCAAGCAGTTTGCTGAGCAGAATGCGAATCAGGCTCCTGTTGCGATGAGCATCATTTCCGCATGGTATCTGGGCTATACGGGCACACCCCTCATGGACGCCACGCCCGCCGTGGGCCATCCTGTCGATGACGCAACCTTCGTCACCTATGTGGGCGCCCTGATGTACGCGCCGACAGCCGACACAACCGTCATCCCAAGTTATTCCCGTGGTCACACCAATTACTGGGTGAACCCACCCGCCAGCCAGAGCGCTGGTTGATTGCTGATTTCAGGTAGGTAGAATCATGACCACTCAATACGATGCAGACGTGATTGTCGTCGGCTCAGGCGCAGTTGGCAGCAACGCAGCCTATGAACTTCTCAAACAGGGCAAGTCTGTCATTGTCCTGGAATCCGGCAGGTGGATCCCGCGTTGGAAAATCGTTGAGAACTTTCGTTCGTCTCCGCGGAAAGGCAACCATAACGACCCCTACCCGAACCAACCCTGGGCGCCGACATCTTTCTCACCCGATTATATTGAGAACACAGGTAGCTTTAAATTCCTTCCCGGAATGCTCCGCCTGGTCGGTGGTACAACCTGGCACTGGGCAGCGGCCACCTGGCGCTTCCTGCCCAACGATATGAAGCTCAGGACCCTTTATGGTGTCGGGCGCGACTGGCCTATTTCCTATGATGAACTGGAGCCTTATTACGGACGCGCCGAGTTCAATCTTGGTGTGGCCGGCAGCGACACGCAGGATCAGTCCGGGCAGGGCGGAGCAGGCCAGTTTCCACACCGCTCCACACCGTATCCAGTGCCTCCCGAAGCGGAAACCTACTACTTCCAGCGCATTAAGGCCCGCCTGGCTCCGGAAGGGTTCAACTTCATCCATGAGCCCAACGCACGCACCAATCAGCCCTGGGATGGTCGCCCTGGCTGCTCAGGCAACAACAACTGCATGCCCGTCTGTCCCATCGGGGCCATGTATTCCGGCGATGTCCATGCTAAGCACGTCGTAAAAATGGGCGGCAAAGTTATCGAGGACGCCACGGTCTATAAGCTCGAGAGGGGTTCGGACGGCAAAATTGTCGCAGCGCACTACAGAACGTCCGATCACAAAGACATCCGCCTGACTGCACGGTATTTCATCATCGCTGCAAACGGCCTAGAGACTCCAAAACTTTTGCTCATGTCAGATGTTGCCAACTCTTCAGACCAGGTCGGGCGCAACCTTATGGACCATACAGGCATGGGGCTGCAGTTCTTGGCAGACGAACCGCTGTGGCCAGGTCGCGGGCAGGTTCAGCAAGGTGGCATCTTCAACTGGCGTGACGGCGAGTTCCGTCGTGAACATTCTGCCATCAAACATGCCTTGACCAACACCGTGCCAAACAGAGCTATCACACAGCATCTTCTGTCCCAGGGCATCGTGGGACCCGAACTCGATGAAAAAATCAAGGATTGGGCGGCACGCTGGGTGGATATTTCCTCGGTGTTCGAACTGCTTCCAAACCCTGAAAATCGCATTCAGCCCTCGGCGATCCGCAAGGACGCGCTGGGGATCCCGACCATGACCATCCACTACAATACCGACGACTACATCGAGCGCGGAGCTGTCAAAGCCAAGGCGGATTACGCAAAGTTCGTTCAGACGATGGGTGGTACAGTTATTAACGACAACACCGGCTGGCAGAACCGAGACCACATCATGGGGACCGTCATTATGGGTAATGATGCCAAGACCTCTGTGGTCGATAAAGATTGCCGGAGCTGGGACCACAGTAACCTGTTCATGGCGACAACTGGCGTCATCCCGGCTTGCGGTGTCGTCAACCCGACCTTGACAGGCGTGGCCTTCGCCATTCGCGCTGCCGATATTATCGCCAAGGAAGTCTGAGTCATGACACGTTCTCTCATTGCTGGTCTTGGCCTTCTCACCCTTGCCGCCATCCCGCATTTCGCGATGGCTCAGGATGGCACCGATGATCTCATTAAAAAGGGGGCTTACATTGCCCGCGCGGCAGATTGTATGGCCTGCCACACCAATCCCGGTGGCAAAGATTATGGTGGCGGTTACGTCATTTCTTCACCGCTGGGTGACATCATTGCCTCTAACATCTCGCCTTCAAAGACCTACGGTATTGGCAACTGGAGCGAAGGCCAGTTTGCTAAAGCCGTTCGTGAAGGCGTCGCCCCTGAAGGTAATCTTTACCCGGCGATGCCCTATACCGCGTATTCCGGTATCAGTGATGCCGACATTCACGCGTTGTATGTGTACTTCATGAAAGGCACCAAGCCTGTCGATGAAGCTCCGGTCAAGAAAACGAATCTTCCCTTTCCGTTCTCACAACGCTGGTTGATGGCGGGATGGAACGTGCTGTATGCGAGCGGAAAGCCCATGCCCGCCGCAACCACACAAGAGGGGGGCGCCAAGCGCGGTGAGTATCTGGTCAACGTGTTGGCTCATTGTTCGACTTGTCACACACCGCGTAACATTGCCATGTCTGAAGACCAGAGCCGCTTTCTCGGCGGTGCGGACCTCGGGGGGTGGCACGCACCAAATATCACCTCGGATCCTGTCAGTGGCATTGGCGGATGGAGTGACGAAGACATCAAGTCCTATCTGCGTGACGGCAGTGCTCATGGCAAAAGCCAGGCGGCAGGAGGCATGGCAGAAGCGGTCGAACACAGTCTGCGTCACCTCACTGATTCTGACCTGACCTCGATTGTCGAGTACCTGCGTACCGTCAAGCCTGTTCGGGACCCGAACCAGAAAGCTCCGGGCTTCAGCTTCAGCACGCCAAAGCTCGCAGACCTCGCAAAGCTTGACGCACCGATCGACCGCAGCCCTGATGCGATGACACTGGGAACAAGCACCAATGGTGCGGAATTGTACACCGGTGCGTGCGCCTCGTGCCATCAGTTGAACGGGCAGGGGACACATGACCAGTTCTATCCTTCACTGACCTCGAACACCATTGTCGGTGGTCCAACGTCTCAGAACCTGGTTATGGCCATCCTCAAAGGCGTGGACCGTGCCACCAACAACGGAACCGTTGCGATGCCAGCCTTCGAAGGCCAGTTGAACAACGAGCAGGTTGCCGCTGTTGCAAACTATGTTCTCTCCAGATTTGGGAATGACGCCTTGCATGTCAGCGCTAGCGATGTCGAACTGCTCAAACGTGGCGGCCCCAAGCCCTTTATAGCACGCTACGCTCATAGCATGAGTGTTGCAGGAATAGCTGCTGCAGGATTGTTTGTTTTGATTATCATTTTTCTTCTAGCTCGCCGCAAAGTGGCAACGCGCTAAGGGACGAAGCTGGAGGGACCGAAGAACCGTTGGGTTGATGTGTCTTGTTTCTGATTCGCGGCTTTGGACGTTCTGATTGACGGTTCTTTTTGACGTACCCCGTTTTTTATGGCTTTGGGTTGATGGGATGACAAGTATCTCGTGGGCGTGCCCCCGAGATACTTGTCTGGCAACCTGATCCGGTGTTCTGCCACCCAGTTGGAAATGGGGGCGCACCGTATTGTAGTCTTTCCCGCCAGTCAGCCAGAGCCTGTCGGGCATGGCTGAGAGACGTGAACAGCGTCTCGTTGTGGCATTCATCCTTCAACCGGCCGTTGAAACTTTCGACAAAACTGCTCTGTTGCGGTGTCCCGGGGGCGATATAATGCCATTCAACCTTCATCTCATCCGCCCATTTCAGGATGGCATGGGATGTGAACTCCGTACCGTTGTCACTGACAATCATGAGGGTTTGCCATATCTTTCCACCAGGGCCGTCAGTTCCCGCGCCACACGTCCACCTGATAATGATACCGAAGGCTGTTCTGATTCAGTCCTTGGACGGAGGGTCGGGTATGGCTAGAGCGATTGCTTTACGGACGGATTATACGGCTGATGCGCTTCGGTGGCTGGCCGCTCGTACACGGGATGCGAATGTTGCAAGGCGCCTTTTGTCTCTGGCTGCGGTGCGTGAGGGTAGCAGTCGAGGCGAAGCGGCGCGGATCGGTGGCATGGACCGGCAAACCCTGCGGGACTGGGTGCTCCGGTTCAATGCTGCAGGCCCAGCCGGCCTGCGGTATCAATGGTGCAATGCCTCTGTCTGCCGCCTGACGGCGGACCAGCAGGCGGAGCTCTCGGCATTGATCGTCGCCGGACCTGATCGTAACCGAGGCTGTGTGGTCCGTTGGCGCAGTATTGATCTGAAGCGGGTGATTGAGAAGCGTTTCGGTGTTTCATATCACAATCGCCAACGCTATCCTCAAAACTGGAGTGCCATGGCGCATTAGCTCCGCCGCTTAAACACAGTTGCTAGAGACTGAATCAGCAAACGGTCTGATCGACTTCCGCAGAACTTCAGCAGATATCCTCGCTCATATTGCAGCCGCTTTGTTCCACGCGCTCATCCGCCGGGATAGAGTCTTCGGCACGATGGCTCCCATTCAGGCGATACGGTCAAACATAGATGAATAAATTCAAATAATTTTATCTGGACGCTGTCCACATGGTGAATGAACTATTTCAATAGTTCCTCTTCACGAGGCTCTTTTGAAATACTTTTCATAATGAGCCTCGTAAGGCGCTGCGCGAATTCAGCATCAAGTTTGCCTCCCAGAAGAAGGTGATACCAAAATGCACCATGAAACGCGGCGACCGCCATTTCCACATCGGCATCTTCCAGGATTTCTCCGTTTGCAATGCCGTCACGAAAAATGGTGGCGACGATTTCCGCTCTTGGCTCAACAAAACCGGCCCGGAAACTCTTTAGAAATTCGGGATCGTCCTGCGCGGACGCAATCAGGTTCCTGATCGCAGGTCCATCCTGCTGCAAGTTCCTGAACACGTTGACCAGAAAATGCAGCAACCGCTTCTCGGCGCGGCCGTCCGATAGAACGTCCGCATCACCAGCGCTTTCCAGGAACGCGGCCAGAACGAGTTCAGCCTTACTCGGCCATCGGCGATAGAGCGTCTGCCTGCCAACACCAGCCTCTGTTGCAATCATCTGGATGCTGACACCGCAATATCCGTGTTGCAGGACGAGCTGCCGGGCTGCCGCCAACAGGCTTGGCCCAACTTTATTATCGCGCGGGCGCCCCGGAGAGCGAGTAGAGGTTGTCATTTTCGTCATTGCGGTACGCCGGTCTCGTATATATTATGATACCTTGGTCTCGTATTTAGATTGCCCAAACAGGAAATGTCCATGTTAAAGCGAAGGGGCGTCTTTGCTCTGCTCTGTGTCGCATGTCTGACGATCATGGTCGGCTGCGTTATCGTACCTGGCCTGCCCGGCATCGCGACGGCTCTCGGTCTCTCCCAGGAAGCAAGCTGGCTGGTCACCTTGCCCTCACTCGGCGTAGTGATCTTTGGCCCCTTTGCCGGCCACCTGATTACACGCCTTGGCTCTCGCCAGGCCTTGCGTATTGGCCTCGCTCTGTACGGAGCGCTCGGGCTGGCATGTATATGGCTGAGCAACGCAGTATTGATCTTTTCTGACCGGCTTTTGCTCGGGGGAGCAACAGCGATCGTGATGGCTTCGGGCACAGGGCTTTTATCCGATTTTTTTGAGGGACACGCGCGGCTCAAGATGATCGCACTCCAGGGCATGGCCATTGAACTGGGAGGCGTTATCTTCCTGTCTCTGGGAGGACTCCTCGCCAGTATGGGATGGCAATGGCCGTTTTCGCTCTATCTGATGAGTTGGGTCTTTCTCGTCCTCGTCGAACTGTTCGTACCGTATCCGCCAGTCAAACCCGTTGCGTCACCCCAAACAGAAGCAGATCGAGGTTCTGTTCTGGGCAAACTGGCGCGAATATATATAGCCGCTCTCCTCTCCATGACCGTGTTCTTCACAGCGATCATCTCCTTGCCCAGACGGCTGGAAGGCATTCACTTCTCCGAGGCGCAAACAGGGTATTTTCTGTCATTCGTCTCTCTTGTCGCTGTAGGAGCAGCGTGGTTTCTCCCAAAAATCTGTCGGCGTATCGGGGAGCAAAACACTTTGCGGGCGGGCTTTCTGGCCTATGCAGCCGCCCATGCACTTTTTGCTTCCATGATGACGGCAGTCCCGATGATTGGCGCTGCAATCATGCTCGGGACCGGTTTCGGACTGACAGTTCCCCTCGTCAATCACCTGACGATCGAACGCACCCACTCTGTCGAACGCGGCTCAGCACTTGCCTACCTGTCTGTTGCCATTTTTATGGGGCAATTCCTGTCATCGTTTTTGGAATATCTCCCTGGCAATATAAGTTCTGCCTTCATAGCCGCCATTATTCTGGCTTTGGGCGGCGTTGCTGTCTCTGGTCGGCCATCGTTGTAAGAAACTGACCAACCTGCGGCGTTTTGCGACACCATCAACTATCCGTCGATCGGGTCTTCGTTCTCTTCAGATCCCAATGATCTGCGATACACCCCATTCAAACCCCTGCGCAGCAGCTCCTGCTGCTCAGCCGACCCGTCGACGGGCAGAAGGGTGCGCCTGGCAATCATCCAGCGACCTTTGTGCCGTTCAAGCTCCCAACGGTTCACGACCACGCGGTGAATGCGGTATCCCGTCGAGGCCCCATGATTTGGCAGTTCGCGTCGATGACCTTCATGGTCAAGATGAATAATCATGAGGTAGGATGTGACAATCGCGACGTCACCCCGCAGATCGATAAGCGGCAGACCAGTAAAATGGGCAAGGCCGCCTAGCAACTGTGTTTAAGCGGCGGAGCTAATGCGCCATGGCACTCCAGTTTTGAGGATAGCGTTGGCGATTGTGATGAGGCGCCGTGCGATAGCGACGATCACTAGTTTATGTGGTTTACCCCGCTCTTTCATGCGCTTGGCAACAGCTTTCAGAACTGGATTATGGCAGGCAGCTGCCAATCCTGCCTGGAACAGCACGTGGCGGAGAGATCTTCTTCCCCCTGAAATGACCCGTTTCCCACGCATCGCGCCACTATCATGAGCCATTGGCGCAAGTCCGGTCATGGCAGCGGCTTCTGTCGCTGTCATGGGGCCGAGCTTTGGCATTTCTGCGAGAAGCATGGCGACTGATACCGGGCCCATACCAGGAATGAAACGGAGAGGCTCTGCTATGGCGGAGAGTTCTTCTGCCTTTGCGATAACGCTTTTCAATCCGTTGTTCAAGCTCGCTGATCTGGCTTTCGAGAAATGCTTTGAGACTGCTGTCCATCTCCTCCAGTTCAGCGCTCACACCTTGCTTGCGGCGCGCCGAAATCTGGGCAGAAAGCCGTTTACGTGCCTCCACCATCTGAGCTCTGCGCACCGTCAGTGCCCGCAGAAACTGGAGCTTCTCATCCGGCAGTGTTCGTCCTGCTTCTGGACGAAAAGCCATAAAGCGCGCAATCAATTCCGCATCGATCTGATCGGTTTTCGCGCGTTTCCCCATGGCGAGTGCGAAAGCTTTGATCTGTGCTGGAGGCAACTGGACGGCATTGAGTCCCATACTGATGAGAACACGCCAGAGTGCCCATTCCTGTCCACCGGTGGCTTCAAATCCAACCGTGAGACCGTCCGGCATACTCTGAAGAGTTTCCAGTAATCTGGCATGGCCATCAGGTGAATTCTGAAAACGAAATCTCTGCTTTTCTGGCAGGCAAAAGCCATCAAGCCAGTCTCGAGACACATCTACTCCAATGACCGTTTCCGAAGACATATCACTCTCTCTCTTTCTTATGTTCGCGGTCCCGGAACCGGGCCGCCGTCAACTGTTCGAGACGGTGAAGAGAGGCGAGATCAGCCTGCTAGAAAACGTGGTCAGGCTACCAGGTGTTAAGCGCTGTATCTCACCTCATGAACGACCCTGGCCAGGGTCGTTCATGAGGCCATCATAACAGGCTGGAAACACATAAGGTGTTTAGTCCCGGGGTTTGATGGTGTGGTATTTTCACGCGAGTGGAAGGAAGCCTTATGGGACAGATACGTCATGGCAGCGCCACGACCACGCACGCCGTGCGAGCAGCAATACAGCGATCGCAGGCTTCGCTCGCGACGCTGAGCAAGAAGTTCGGGGTCAACCCGAAAACAGTTGCAAAGTGGCGGAAGCGTCAAACGGTTGAGGATCAGAAGACAGGTCCCAAAGAGCCGCGATCCACAGTTCTGTCCGAGACGGACGAAGCAATGATCGTGGCGTTTCGCCGGCATACGTTGCTGCCGCTGGATGACTGCCTTTATGCCCTGCAGGCCAGCATTCCCCATCTGACACGCTCGGCCCTGCATCGCTGCCTGCAGCGCCACGGAATATCCCGGCTTCCGGATATCGAGGGAGACAAGCCCAGACGACAACGTTTCAAACGCTATCCCATCGGCTTTTTTCACATCGATATTGCCGAGGTCCAGACTGCTGAAGGCAAGCTGTATCTCTTCGTCGCCATCGATCGGACCAGCAAGTTCGCTGTCACACAACTCGTCGGGAAAGCCGATCGGAAGACCGCCTGGGAATTCCTCGAATATCTCCTGAGCATCATTCCTTACCGGATCCATACCATTCTGACCGATAACGGCATCCAGTTCGCTGATCAGCCCCGTAACCGCAATACGGCCTGGTCTCGCCCCATGCGCTTCGACATGATCTGCGAAGCTCACGGGATCGAACATCGTCTGACGAAACCCAATCATCCCTGGACGAACGGTCAGGTTGAGCGGATGAACCGGACAATCAAGGAAGCAACCGTCAAACGCTTCCATAATCCAACCCATCAAACCACGGGACTAAACACCTAGATGATTTGGAGAGTCTTAAGTAATCAATTTTTCGTTTGAAGCGAAGGAGACTAATCAACGATGTCTGCTTGTTTGTAATAGGATCTAAAAGCAGACCTTTCGCTTCCCCCCCCCAAAGCCGCTGCACAACCGATAAAGGATTGTGGGTCTATGCGGGGGTGTAATTCCTCACGCCCGGAATGGCAGAGGCGATGAAACCATCTTTTCCAGAGTTGTTTTTGTCCGAGGACAAGGGCTCCAAATCAGCACATAGGAAGAGCATTTTAGAGACGATTTCATGCATACTACCCTATGTCCGATAAAGTAAATTAACGGACATAGCGGTAGGGAGCAGTCTATTTTTTGGAAAATTTGTACAGACCTGCCAGCTAAGACTATGGCTTTAATTTTTTTTGCATTCGTATCAGTGGAACGTTCACTCCATCCCCTGTGGCTTCAACTCTTTCTAAAGGGTAATAACCGGAGGCGATGTAGAGGGGTTCTCCACTGAGAGTGGCCATGAGCTCAGCAGTTCTGAAACCATGATCTGCTGCAGCTTGTTCGCACTGCTTCAAAATAAGACTGCCGATCCCTTTTCGCGTGAACGCGGGGTCGGTGTACATTGCCCTGATCCTCGCAGGGTCTCGTTCAGGATTGAGTAGAATAGGATCACGAAGATCGCTGCTGTGATCACCTCCGTAAAGCGTTGCGCGCTTACTCCATCCTCCGCATCCCGCTAAAACCCCGTCATATTCAGCAATAAGATAGGATCCGTCTTCAACCAACTGGGTATCCAGACCCATGACGGCGTGACTGGCGATGATTTGCTCAGGAGTGAGAAATCCTACCTGTAATGCGTCGATAGATCTGTTGATGAGATTTTTCAGCGCAGGGAGATCGCTGCTCGTAGCCCAACGTGTTCGGATATTTCCCGCAGCGTAAGTCGTCATAATGGTCCTAAACTGGTCTCAGCCGAGCATTTATGGCTCGAACCTCATCAAAAATCTATTTTCTAAAACGTAGCTCTAAAGAAAAAAACCTATCAATCGGATGCATATCCTGCGGTGCTGAGGCCGACTACCATCGGCTCATGAGAGATATCGTTGATTTTTCTATAGACCGTATCCTGTGGGGTGGTAGGAACAGTATTTCTTTCCGAGGTTGTAGCAGGACGTCCCCCGAGTTTTGGAAGGTTCGCCCTTCCTGCTTGGCACATCCCACAGTTCACCCCACCTGTAAGGGCAAACTGGTAACAGGATGTTGCACATGATCCCACTTTCAATTCTCGATCTCGCGTTCATCACCGAAGGTAGTTCGGCTACCGAGGCGCTTCATCGGAGTGCGGATCTGGCGCAGCATGCGGAAAGTCTGGGCTTCAAGCGTTTCTGGCTGGCTGAACATCACTCAATGGCGGGCATTGCCTCCGCTGCGACTGCGGTCGTGATCGGCTATGTCGCAGGCGCTACGAAAACCATCCGGGTGGGTGCAGGCGGGATCATGCTGCCAAACCATGCCCCACTTGCTGTTGCCGAAGCTTTCGGCACGCTGGAAAGCCTTTATCCGGGCCGGATCGATCTTGGGCTGGGACGGGCGCCCGGCTCCGATCAGGCCGCAATGCGCGCACTGCGTCGTGATCCGGCCTCCGCTGACCGCTTCCCACAGGACGTGTTCGAACTGCTGCGTTATTTTGAAAAACCGCAACAGGGCCAGGCAGTCTTTGCCGTTCCGGGCGCGGGGCTGACTATACCGGTCTGGCTGCTGGGATCGTCCCTCTTCTCCGCTCATCTGGCCGCTATCATGGGGCTGCCATTCGCATTTGCCAGCCATTTCGCTCCTGATCTGATGGAAGAGGCTCTGGCGCTTTACCGTGAGCGGTTTGAGCCTTCGGGGCGGCTGCAGTCACCTTATGCCATGCTAGGCATCAACGCAGTGATCGGGGAGACGCAGACCGAAGCGCAGCAGGCGGCAACATCTCTACAGCAGCATTTCGTTGCTCTGCGTCAGGGACGTCCGTCGACTTTTCCTGCGCCTCGGTCAGTGTCCTGGAATAGTCAGGAACAGCGTCTCCTTGACAGCACACTGCGCTACACCTTTGTCGGAACAGCAGAAGACGTCACAAAAAACATCTCGGCTTTCGTGGAGCGGTATAAGCCTGATGAACTCCTGATCGGTGCGCCGTTATATTCTCAGGAGGCAAGGCGCAGGACCCTCAGTGGGATCGCGCATCATTTGATGGAAAAATAATCCCATACCTGAGCACACGGGGCGGCACCGCATGGGTTGTTTGTTATAGATGGCGGTGAAGCCGAACGCCATGACGCACATGGCCTTGTTTTTGTAGCATTGGGCAGCCACCGATATATCGCATAATATTTCTTATGCCAACTAAACTTCGTTTTTCTGAAGGATTCAGCTTTACTGTGGAATTTCGCAAAGCAAAATCGCTTCTTGACGAGAATGGCACTTTGGCTCATCCAGAAGAAGTCTCGATCCCATCTGGATACCGCAAACCTTTAATAATCGATCGCCGCACTGCTGAGCATTCTTCAATGCGTCGGATGCTTTCACCCAGAATAAATTGCTGATGGGGTATTTCGAATGCCTGGCTTCTCAGTCAGTCGCGACACCATACATCGTATGGCATCGGGTGTGTTGGGAAGCGTCCCGTGGAAGAGGATTTCTCCCGATCGCCCAATGGAAGCGCCAGGCGATTGAATGTAGGGCGGGGACGCTCTCTGGCAAGCGGGCATCCAAGACGACAATCAGTCCGGCCGACGTGGAGAAACTTCATGCGAAGATCGATCAGTTTCTGGAGACGCCGTATTACAGGGTGCGGTAAAAGACGAGGCATCTTTGCCGTCTCGGACATGATGTCTGTCGGGCGCAAGCGCGTTCGCTGGCTCATGGCGACGATGGGTCTGCGGACGATCTACCAGAAACTACGCATGACGATATTGCATCCGGCACATCGGAAATATCCGTATTTTCTTCGAGACCTGGTGGTTGATCGCTCCAAACAGGTGTGGTGCTCGGACATCACCTGCATCCCAATGCGCAAGGGTTTTCTGTATCTCGTGGCAATCAAGGACTGGTCGACGCGTAAGGTTCTGTCCTGAAGGCTGTCGAACACGATGGATGCTGAGTTCTGCATGGGGGTGCTGCAGGAAGCTCTGATCCGCTCCGGCGCGCCGGAGATCTTCAACACAGATCAGGGGTCACAACTCACGACGCCTCGGTTCACGGACGTGTCGCAAGCGCGCCAGATCCGCATCAGCATGGATGGGCGGGGCCGCTGACCGGACGAGCGCCCGATGAGGCGTATCATTAGAAGCAGCCCCCACGGGGTCCGGGATTAACCCTGGATCCCGTGGCCAACAACAACGCCGTCAATCTGGCGACCTGACAACAACCAGTTAAAGCTTATCAGGTCCACAAAACTGTCCGAAAGGACGGGTCGACCTCTCTGCGCGATCGGTCTCTGCTTTTAAGCGGCTACATTCTCGAAGAACACGTCAAACCATATCTCCATGGCCGCGTAATTTATACAAACCGGTCCTTCCCAATTCCGGTGTGGTTCAATCCTTAGGTATTGGAATATCATGATGACGCGTACTGCCGATGGAAACAATAGACATCCCTTTATCGTAGAGGCCGATACCACAAGCGGATATTGGTCGAACCATCCCGATAATACGCTTCCTCCGCCCGATATGATGGGCGCCTATATGCGAAATCGGCCTTACCCCGCGAATCAGATCGAAGGTCGTAAGGGATGGATCATCGGCAGTGGAATTGCCGGCCTGGCCGCCGCTTTCTACCTGGTGCGTGACGGGGCCGTGAAGGGAGAGAATATTACTATTTTCGATGCGCTCGATATTGAAGGTGGTTCGCTTGATGGCGCTGGCAACGCTGAAGATGGTTACATCATTCGCGGTGGCCGCGAGATGAACTGGAACTACGACAATCTCTGGGATATTTTTCAGGATATCCAGGCAATCGAGCTTCCGTCGGGATACAGCGTCCTCGACGAATATCGCCTCATCAATGATAATGATCCCAATTATTCGAAAGCCCGGCTTATGCACAAGCAGGGACAGATCCGTGATTTCTCAACCTTCGGCCTTTCTCGTTCACAACAGTGGCAGTTAATTCGCCTCTTGCTGAAACGTAAGGAGAATCTCGATGACGTTACGATAGAGGATTATTTCAGCGCAGACTTTCTTCAAACCAATTTCTGGTTCTTTTGGCGTTCAATGTTCGCGTTTGAGAATTGGCATAGCTTGCTTGAGATGAAATTGTACATGCATCGTTTCATTGACGCGATCGACGGCCTCAATGACATGTCTGCGCTCGTTTTCCCGAAGTATAACCAGTACGATACTTTTGTACGTCCTCTCGTTGAGCATCTTAAAAAGCAGGGTGTAAAGTTCGAATTCGGCGCACGTGCCTACGACCTCGAGTGGCGGGATGAAGAGGGGAAATGTACTGTCACAGGCATTAGAATGCTCAACCATGGAGCCGCCGACCTTATCTCGGTAAACGAAAAAGACCTTGTATTTGTCTTGACTGGATCAATGACCGAAGGAACCGCGTATGGCGACATGAACCATGCCCCCGTTCTTCAGCGTGGTCGTCACGATCCAGGCAATGATAGTGACTGGGCGTTATGGAAAAACATAGCTAAAAAATCGTCGTTGTTTGGTAATCCTGAGAAATTCTATAACGATATTGGCAGGTCGATGTGGGAATCTGCCACCATCACCTGCAATCCTTCACCACTGGTAGATCGAATAAAAGAACTCTCTGTCAACGATCCTTATTCAGGCAAGACCGTAACCGGAGGGATCATTACCTTCACTGATTCCAATTGGGTCTTGAGCGTCACCTGTAATCGCCAACCACATTTCCCCGGTCAACCCGGTAATGTATTGGTTCTTTGGGCGTATGCTTTGCTTATGGACAAGGACGGCAATTGTATCAAAAAGCCTATGCCTGCCTGCACTGGCCGCGAAATCCTTCAAGAGCTTTGCCACCATTTGGGCATTACAGACAATCAATTTGAAGCTGTGTTAGCCAATACAAAGGTCCGTCTGGCGCTCATGCCCTATATCACCGCGATGTTCATGCCCCGGAAAGCCGGTGATCGGCCACATGTAGTACCGCAGGGTTGCACAAATCTCGCGCTTATGGGGCAATTCGTGGAAACTTCAAACGACATCGTCTTTACAATGGACTCTTCTATTCGGACAGCCAGAATTGGAGTTTATACTTTACTGGGCTTACAAAAAAAGGTTCCTGATATCAGCCCGGTACAATATGACGTTCGTAATTTAATCAAAGCTGCCCGAGCGATCAATAATGGAAAACCATTCCTGGGTGAATATTTATTACATCTCTTACTTAAAAAGACTTACTACGCCCATATTTTACCACCACTTCCAGATCGGCGACAGGGATTTCGCGAAACTGCCGACGCCGAATTGAAGGGTTTACTCAAAAAGAGCGCTCAGACAATCAATACCGTGGGCAAATGGCTGCAAAAGGCCCGGGAAGAGATTATAGAAAGGATTCGAAAATAACATCATTTCGAATGGTTAGAGCTTTGGTCAGATCTCAGAGACATAGATGGTTTTCTGGGCCAAAGCCTTAATCTCCCGACCATCACCGGAATGGGCTTTGTCATTGCAGGCCTTCTGGTCATGAACTTCTTATCAATGTCAGCAGGTCACTGACCTCAATATATTCCTTCTCTTGGAGCTTTCTATGATCAATCCTTTGCCCCCACTTCCTGTCCTGTGCGCCCTTCTCTTCCCAGTCTGCGCTTTTGCGCAAAGCTCCCACGACTGGTTGCCGGAATCTGGTGTTAAATCGCCTTACAGTCCACTTGCCGTCCCAACGACACTTCACCCAGTCACAGCTTCCCTAAACAGTCTACTAAAAACAGGATATCGGATCACCACAACCACAAGCTATGAAGAATCTGGGGCGCTCTTCACGCTTGAGAATCATGGTCAGACTATTCTCTGTGTGCTCACCCCTCCTAATCCGCAAACGGACCAGAATGTCCCAACATCACGCTGTTGGGCTTTGTAAAGACTGTTATTCCGTAAGAATATGATGCCACCAGATCCACTTTATTCAGTATAGCCCGAAGAAAATTCTTCATATCCCAAGACCAAATATTCTGCTCCCAAGCCTAACAATTGATTTTAGTCTCTAGTGGAAAGTTACGAAACACCTATACACTCTTAGTCATGACGCTCTCATTCTTCGCCCCCTGACCACTTGGCCGAAGTCCTGCCTGTTCTAGAGCAGCGGTCCTAGACCCGGGCAACGCTGGTGCTCGCCCTTGGGAGAGGACATGGAGGCCATCCGGACCCTGAGCAGGCGGCACTTACTGCCCTTTCAGTCGTCTCGGTGCCGTTGGATTGGTGGCGTATTCGTGTAAGTGCGCATTTGGTCGCATCCTGACGGTTTGTCCGGGTCGGTATCCCTGATACAGGTTTCTCAGGGTTTTATTTTCAGACCGAAGGCGACCAGATGCCAGATCTTTTCCAGAATGGTCCGCAGGACAGCACCCGGTCCGTTCTGGTCGCCCTGCTGGCCTGCGGCGTT
>NZ_JAERLW010000014.1:0-67138 GCF_018256215.1 Gluconobacter sp. Dm-73
GGGGCGGTGGCTGGGGCTGGGGTGGCTGGGGCCTTGGTGTCGGTCTTGGCGTCGCGACCGGCATGGCGATCGAGGCTTCGCCTTATGGCTATGGTGGTGGGTATGGCGGCTATGGATATGCGCCGGGTTATGCTCCCGGTTATTACGCCGCGCCGTCCTATTCGGGTGTGCCGCCTTACACCTGGGGATACTGATCGTAAAAAAAGCCGCCGGAGAATCTCTCTCCGGCGGCTTTTTCGTATTCTGCGGGTTTGAGGCCCGGTCAGTCCGTGACGAAATCTTTCGCATGATAGCCCTGTGCGAAGAGATGCGCACGCAGGCTGGCGAAGTTGACCTGCGTGGGAATGATGCGGCGGACATTGAGTTTGGCGTGGAAGGCCAGACCAAGGCCCGCGCTGGCGAGCATGGGAATGTCGTTGGCGCCGTCGCCGGTTGTCAGGGCCGCACGGAGCTGCACGCCGCGCTCTGAGGTTAGGCGTTCGAGATGGTCGCGCTTGGCATCAGGGCCGAGGATCGGGGCCGCGAGACGGCCAGTGATTTTGCCGTCCTCGATTTCCAGTTCATTGCCGTAATTCTCGTCGAATCCGCAAAGCTCGGCCACGCGCTGGGTGAACCATGTGAAGCCGCCCGAGACGAGAGCCGTTCGGCCATTATGCTTGCGCATGGTCTGCACGAGTTCCCGGGCCCCTTCCGTCAGGGTGACGGATTCCCAGACCTGTTCGAGAACCGAAGCGGGCTTTCCGGCCAGAAGGGCCACGCGCTGTTCGAGTGCGGTTTCGAAATCCAACTCGCCGTTCATGGAGGCGCGGGTGATGGCCGCGACGTCTTCCCCACAGCCCAGAAGGTCCGCCAGTTCGTCGAGCGTTTCGCCGGTGACGATCGTGCTGTCCATGTCCGCGACGAGGACGGCCCGGCGGCGACCACGCGTTTTGAGAAGCAGCGCATCGACACGATAGGGCGCGAGCGTTGCGCGGATCGTGGTGATGTTGGCCGAACCGGGGCGCGGCGGCGGGCAGGGAATGTCGACCGCTTCGCCCGGAGACAGGACGATCGGCGCGTTACCCTTGACGAGCGCGCGGGCCATGTCGATGGCCTCGGGTTTGAGGGGGCCGGATTTCCGGTCGGCGATGAGGGTCAGGACGGCAGGAAGGGACATGAGATCTCGTAACGGTCCGGCACGTGTGGCAGGAGGGGAGAATGAACGCCCCGAAGACAACAAAAACTGCGATCATTGTGGCCGGACCGACGTGCTCCGGCAAGTCGGCACTGGCGCTCGATCTTGCGCGACGCTTTGACGGTACGGTTATCAACGCGGATTCCATGCAGGTTTACCGTGACCTGCGGATTCTGACGGCCCGGCCTGACGACGCGGATGAGGCGCTCGTGCCGCACCGGCTTTACGGCGTTCTGGATGCCGCTGTGCCGGGCAGTGTGGCTTGGTGGCGCTCCGAAGCCCTGCGGGAAATGGACGAGGCGTGGGCCGTGGGGCGCATGCCGATCCTGTGCGGCGGGACGGGGATGTATCTGCGGGCGCTGAAGGATGGTCTGGTGGAGGTGCCAGACCCCGGAGAGGCTGCGCGGACCGAAGCGCGGGGGCTGGCCGAAGAGATCGGGCCGGAGGCGCTGCATGCGCGTCTGATGCAGGTTGATCCTGAAACGGCGTCTGGTCTGCGCCCGAACGATACGCAGCGGATTTCGCGGGCCTGGGAGGTTTGGGCTGGGACGGGGCATGGGCTGGCCTGGTGGCGGTCGCAGCCGGGTCTGCCGCCTGCGCCGTGCCGGTTTGTGTCCGTTCGGCTGGACCCGGAACGGGAGGGGTTGCGCCGGGCGATCGATTTCAGATTCGGGCAGATGCTGGAGGCCGGGGCTCTGGAGGAAGTGTCCCGTCTGTTGGAGCGGGGGCTTGATCCGGTTCTACCTGCCATGCGTGCTCATGGCGTGCCTGAACTGGCCTCTGTTCTGCGGGGAGAAGAATCGCTTGAGGAAGCGCGGAAATCCGCGGTCCTTGCCATTGGGCGCTACACGCGGCGGCAGGCGACGTGGTTCCGGCATCATGCGTTGGGAAAAGAGGGTGATGCGATGATTTCGTTGCGCAGATATACCCATTGTACGCAAGATTCGGAAAGTCATTATGAAAAAATAGAGAACTTTATATCGGAACGAGTTGACGCCGCCGCGTTGTCGTCCTAAATCCCGCCGCTCATACCTTGGGAGGAAACGGTGACGGCTGCTGAAAGAGACGCAGGAACAGGCAACGAGGCGCTGAATGGCGCGGAAGTGCTTCTGCGCGTTCTCGATGAAGAGGGTGTGGAGGTCATATTCGGATATCCGGGTGGGGCTGTCCTTCCGATTTACGATGCTCTTTTCAAGCAGGACCGGATTCGACACATTCTTGTGCGTCACGAGCAGGCCGCCGTTCATGCGGCAGAAGCCTATGCGCGCTCGACGGGCAAGGTTGGCGTGGTTCTGGTGACGTCGGGTCCGGGGGCGACCAATGCCGTGACCGGGCTTGTGGACGCGCTGATGGATTCCATTCCGCTCGTCTGTCTGGCGGGACAGGTGCCGACGAAGCTGATCGGCAATGATGCGTTTCAGGAAGCCGACACGACGGGCATCACGCGTCCTGCGACCAAGCACAATTATCTCGTGCGGGAGCCCGGAACGCTGGCGCAGATCGTGCGTGAGGCGTTCGAGGTTGCGCGCTCGGGACGTCCGGGGCCGGTTCTGGTGGATCTGCCCAAGGACATCACCGTTGGCAAGGCACCTCTGACGAAGCCTGCACTGTCGCGCCTTCAGCGACTGCGTCATCAGGGCGGGCCGGATGCGGAGGCGATTGCCCGCACCCTTGAAGCCATGAAGACGGCGAAGCGTCCGCTCTTCTATACGGGCGGTGGCATCATCAATTCCGGGCCGGAAGCGTCGGACCTGCTGCGTCGTCTGGCGCGCAAGACCGGTTTTCCGGTGACGTCCACGCTGATGGGGCTGGGTGCGTTTCCGTCTCCTGATCCTCAGTTTCTGGGCATGCTGGGGATGCACGGTTCGGTTGAGGCGAACATGGCCACGCATGGCTGTGATCTGCTGATCGCTCTGGGATCGCGTTTCGATGATCGCGTGACGGGGCGTGTGGATGCGTTCTCGCCCAATTCGTTCAAGGTTCATGCCGATATCGACCCGAGCCAGATCGACAAGATTGTGCCGGTGGATGTGCGGATCGAAGGCGATGTGCGCGATACGCTTGAAGCGCTGCTCGAAGGCTGGGGAGAGACGCCTGCGCCGGATCTGTCGACCTGGTGGAACCAGATCGCGTCCTGGCGGAGTGTGGACGGGTTCGGCTTTACGCAGGACATGACGCCGTCTGCCGTCATCCGTCCGCAGCACGCCGTTCGCCGTCTGTATGAGCTGGCGAAGGAAACGGGCCGCGATACGTTCGTGTCCACCGAAGTCGGGCAGCACCAGATGTGGGCGGCCCAGCACTTCCAGTTCGACAAGCCGAACCGCTGGCTGACCTCCGGTGGTCTGGGAACGATGGGCTATGGTCTGCCAGCCGCCGTGGGCGCGCAGGTGGCGCATCCGGATGCGCTGGTGATCGACATCGCCGGTGAGGCGTCCACGCTCATGAACATTCAGGAACTGGGAACGATCGCGCAGTATCGCCTGCCGGTGAAGATCTTCATCCTGAACAACCACTATATGGGCATGGTTCGTCAGTGGCAGGAACTGCTTCACGGCTCGCGCTATTCGCAGTCCTACAGCGAGGCGCTTCCGGATTTCGTGAAGCTGGCCGAGGCGTTCCATGCGACCGGGATGCGGGCGACGCATGTGGGCGAACTGGATGACGTGATCCGTCGGATGCTGGCGCATGATGGGCCGGTCGTGGCCGATATCTGCGTGGCCGAGGGCGAGAACTGCTATCCGATGATCCCATCGGGTGCGGCGCACAACCAGATGCTGCTGGGTCCGGATCAGGATTCCGAAGCGGCGGGACTGACCGAAGAAGGGAAGATGCTGGTCTGATGACGGAGACAATCCAGAATTCGGTCATTTCCGTCCTGATCGAGGACGAAAGTGGCGCGCTGGCCCGCGTGGTGGGCCTGTTTTCCGGCCGTGGCTACAACATCGAGAGCCTGACGGTGGCGCTGGTGGATGCTGAGCAGAAGCTCTCGCGTATTACGGTGCTGACGTCGGGCACGCCGATGGTGATCCAGCAGATCAAGGCACAGCTCAAGCGTCTGATTCCGGTGCATGACGTCTGCGACCTGACGGAAGAAGGTCCGTATGTGGGGCGTGAGCTTGCGCTGGTGAAGGTTGTCTCGTCCGGCGAGCGTCGGACGGAGGCCCTGCGCATTGCGGATTCGTTCCGCGCACGCCCAGTGGATACGACGGCCACGAGTTTCGTGTTTGAACTGACGGGATCGCCCGAAAAGATCGACGCGTTCATCGAGTTGATGCGCTCCCTTGGTCTGGCCGAGGTTTCGCGCACCGGGATTGCCGCCATTGGGCGCGGTCCTTCAGTCTTTCACCTTAACAAGGAGCCTGTCTGATGCGGGTATATTATGATCGCGATGCCGATCTGAATCTGATCAAGAGCAAGAAAGTCGCGATCATCGGCTATGGCAGCCAGGGTCACGCTCACGCCAACAACCTCAAGGACAGCGGCCTGACGGATATCGTCATTGGCCTGCGTCCGACGTCTTCTGCCGTCAAGAAGGCTGAAGAGGCAGGCTTCAAGGTCATGTCCCCGGAAGACGCAGCCGCGTGGGCCGATGTGGTCATGGTTCTGACGCCGGATGAAGGCCAGGGCGCCCTGTACAAGGACAGCCTTGAGAAGAACCTGAAGCAGGGTGCAGCCCTTGCCTTCGCACATGGTCTGTCCATTCATTTCCGCATCATTGAAGCCCGTCCGGATCTGGACGTGTTCCTGATCGCGCCGAAGGGCCCGGGTCATACGGTCCGTTCCGAATACCAGCGTGGCGGTGGCGTGCCGTCCCTCGTGGCCGTGGCGCAGAACGCTTCGGGCAATGCGCTCGAAATCGCTCTGTCCTATGCCAGCGCCAACGGTGGCGGCCGTGCAGGCATCATCGAGACGACCTTCAAGGAAGAAGTCGAAACCGATCTGTTCGGCGAGCAGGCTGTTCTGTGCGGTGGCGTCGTTGACCTCATCCGCGCCGGTTTCGAGACGCTGGTTGAAGGCGGCTATGCGCCTGAAATGGCCTATTTCGAATGCCTGCACGAAATGAAGCTGATCGTGGATCTGATCTACGAAGGCGGCATCTCCAACATGAACTACTCCATCTCCAACACTGCGGAATATGGTGAGTACGTGACGGGTCCGCGGATCATCACGCCGGAAACCAAGGCCGAGATGAAGCGCGTTCTGACGGACATTCAGGACGGCACGTTCGTTCGCAACTTCATCCTTGAGAACCAGTCCGGTGGCGTTGGCTTCAAGGCCATCCGCGCCCGCAACGACGCACACCAGATCGAGAAGACCGGTGAGAAGCTGCGTGCGATGATGCCGTGGATTGCCAAGGGCAAGCTGGTCGACAAGACCAAGAACTGATCAGGCGGGTCTGAGGGGCCGGATTCGGCCTCTCTGGATCGGGACGTATCAGCGTCTGTCGGGCGTCGGGATTTGGGGGATTCGTTTCCCGCAGATCCGGCGCCCGAACTGTTTCCGGGGCTCGGGGATTTGTGAAATTTTTGGTCTCAGCCCTGTGTGCAGGAAAGGGAAAACCTCTTTCTCATGCAACAGGGACATGGGGCGAAAAAGATATGTGACATATTGGGGAATCGCCCCATAAAGTGCTTGCATCAGGGGGGAGGGGCCGGTAACTAGCGCGCTTCCTGGCCCAAGGGGGCATTTTTTGCCCAACAGGCTGTCTACTGGTTTGGGGGTACGTGATGAACGCACTTGCTCAACTGGGGATGGTATCGGAACTCCCGAGAGATATCCAGAACAGCGCCGCTCACTTCGTCGAGGATGAGCGCAAAGATTACTTCATTGAGCGTGATGGCGAGCGTTTTGCTGGCAATCACCTGCTGATCGATTTCTGGGACGCCCGGAATCTCGATGATCCGATGCGGATCGATGAAACGCTGTGTGAAGCTGCGGTTGCAGCTGGCGCGACGATTCTGCACAGCCATTTTCACCACTTCACGCCCAATGGCGGCGTGTCGGGCGTAATCGTGCTGGCGGAAAGCCATATTTCGATCCATACGTGGCCGGAACGGAATTATGCCGCTGTGGACGTGTTCATGTGCGGTGTGTGTGATCCGAACCTGTCGATTCCGGTGATGCAGCGCCTGTTCCAGGCTGGCCGGATCGAGGTCGATGCCGTTCGGCGCGGCCGCGTGCAGGACAAGGCCGCAAAGGCGGTCTGAACTGATGAAAGGGCCGGGACACCGGCCCTTTTTCAATATACTCCGACAAGGAAACGATGATCCATGGCTGAAACATGGCTCAACGAGACACTGTACCCGGACTGGGGACAGCGTTTTCTCGTTACGCGCGAACTCGCACGGGTAAAATCCGACTTTCAGGATGTGGTGGTGTTCGAAAGTTCCAGCCACGGCCGCGTGCTGGTTCTGGACGGCGTTATCCAGATCACCGAGCGTGACGAGTTCGTCTATCAGGAAATGCTGACGCATGTGCCGCTGCTGGCGCATCCCTGTGCGAAGCGTGTTCTGATCATCGGTGCGGGTGATGGTGGCGTTCTGCGTCGCGTGTTGCAGCATGAGACGGTCGAGAAGGCTGTCATGGTCGAGATCGACGGTGCGGTGATCGAGCTGTCCAAGCAGTATCTGCCGAACATTGCCGGAGATGCCTGGAACGACCCGCGGGCCGAGGTCATTGTCGGCGACGGCATCGACTATGTTCTGAAGGCGGCTGATGGCGCGTTCGATGTGATCATCGTCGACAGCACCGATCCGATCGGTGTGGGCGAAGTGCTGTTCACGGACGAGTTCTACAGCAACTGCGCGCGCATCCTGTCGGACGAAGGTCTGATCGTGAACCAGTGTGGCGTTCCGTTCATGCAGGCGGACGAACTGCATGAGACGAGCCTGCGTCGTGCGAAGTTTTTCCCGCATGTCGGTGCGTATGTGGCGGCTGTTCCGACCTATGTCGGCGGGTTCATGACGCTGGGTGTGGCCTCCAAGGGGCAGGCACCGAACACGCAGACGGTCGAGCAGATCCGCGCCCGTGCGGATGCTGCGAAGATCGTGGGTACGACGCGCTACTGGACGCCGGAGATCCATGTCGGGGCGTTCAACCTGCCGCCTTATATTGCCGAGCATCTTCCCAAGACCGGAAAATGATCCCGCGCCTGCCTCTTCATTAAAGGGGCAGGCGGTTACAGCTGCTCTTTCAGGCTGCTGTTGATCCGTTCCAGAAGTGTTACGAGAATATCGCGTTCGAGGGGTGTAAACCCCTTGAGTGCTGTGTCGGTTAAATGTTCCATAACAGGAATGATATTCCGGCTTTTCCGCTGACCGTCCAGTGTCAGGGTGACCAGTGTGCTGCGGCGGTCTGTTGGGTCTGGTTCGCGCCGGATCAGGTCGTCGCGTTCCATCCGGGCGAGAAGTGTCGTCATGCCCGGCTGTTCGATATCCGCAAAATCCGCGAGCGCTTTCTGATTGAGGGTCTTTCCGTCCTGCAAAGCCTGCAACACGGGGAGCTGGCCGATCCGGAGGCCGGTCTTTTTGAGTTCGCGTTCCAGCAGGAGTGTGAAGAGCCTGGTGTTGCGGGTGGTCAGGGCGCTCAAGGGAGAGGGGGCGGTCATGCGGATTCCGTGGATCATGTGGATAGAATACATAACATGTTATGTATTGAGGTTATGAAAAAACCCGGCGGCTCTTTCGGGCCTGACCGGGCTTGATCTGACCAGGCTGAAAAATCAGGGTGTCATTTTGGCCAGCGGGGCGACGCAGCGGTGCTCGCGATAGAGCGTCCATTCGTCGCAGATCTGGTTGGGCGGGAAGGTGCAGGTGCCGGTTTCGCCGCCCGCAGTCCGCACGTCGCCATGTCGCCCGCCCTGCTGCGTGCAATAGACGCTGGCGGGGTTGGGGATGCCGATCAGGCGCGTGCGCGGATTATGCTGCGGATGGGACGCGCAGGCGGACACCGTGCCGCACAGGAGGGTGATGGCGAGGAGGCGTTTCGTGTTTGAAAGATGCATTGTTCAGGGAGCCCTTTTCTTCAGGAAGCGGACGCTGCGTTCCTTGATGTCCAGTTCTTTTACAGCGTTTGCGAAGACCTCGAAATGCGGGGTCTTGAGGTGCTCTTCGAAGGCCGCGCGGTCGGTATAGACTTCCACTAGGATGACGGTGTCGGCTTCCGTTTCGGGGGAGAGGACCGTGAAGCTGTGGCAACCGGATTCGTCGGCGACGGAGCGTTCGCTATCATAGGCGCAGACCTTAAGAAATCTGTCATAGGTTGCAGGTGTGGTCTCGAATTCGGCAATGACCGTCAGTTCTCCAGCCATGGAGGTCTCCTTTGTGCATTTAAGGTCTCGGGACACAACGCAGGAGCGATCGTAACGATTGCGGAGTTTTTCGGAAACTGGCAGATTGGGGCGACCGACACGGGAGAGACCGGCCGAGAGGCTGGCGCCGAAGGAGCAACCGCCCCGGAAACTCTCAGGCCAAAGGACCGAGGCGGTCAGGACATTCTGGAGAGAGGTGCGCTTGACGCATCCGCCGACGGGATAGCGATCTCAGGCGAAAGGACAGAAGGGGCGACGTTTTTCCGGCCGCGTTCTGCGGAGTGCCGGGGGCGTCTGCATCTTCACGTCTTTAGAGAGAATGGACCGGGCTTTTTCGTATGAGCGATTCCCTCCAGCGTACTCCCCTTTACGATCTGAATCTGAAACTTGGCGCGAAAATGGTGCCGTTCGCAGGCTTTGAGATGCCGATCCAGTTCCCCGCGGGGCTGATGGCGGAGCATCTGCATACGCGCGAGAAGGCCGGTCTGTTTGACGTGTCCCATATGGGACAGATCCGCATTGCTGCGAAAAGCGGGGACGTGAAGGACGCTGCTGCGGCTCTGGAGACGCTGGTTCCTGCCGATTATGTCGGGCTTGCCGCCGGGCGTCAGCGTTATGGACTGCTGACCAATGACGAGGGTGGCATTCTGGACGATCTGATGGTCGCCAATATGGGCCATGATCTGCTGGTGGTCGTGAATGCCGGATGTAAGGTCCAGGACGCGGACCGGATCGAGAAGGCGCTGTCTGATCGGTGTGTTGTGACGCGTCAGTTTGATCGTGGGCTTATGGCGCTTCAGGGGCCGGCTGCGGAAGCGGCTCTGGCGCCGCTCTGCCCGGCCGTGAAGGACATGCGCTTCATGGATGTGATCGAGACGGAACTCGCGGGCGTGAAGGTGACGGTGTCGCGGTCCGGCTATACGGGCGAGGACGGGTTCGAGATCGGCTGTGCGGGCGCGGATTCCGAGAAGGTCGCACGCGCGATTCTGGCGCAGCCGGATGTGTTGCCGATTGGCCTGGGCGCGCGGGATTCGCTGCGTCTTGAGGCCGGCCTGTGCCTGTATGGCAATGACATTGATGTCATGACCACGCCGGCTGAAGCCTCGCTGGGCTGGGCGATCCAGAAGGCGCGCCGTGAGGGCGGTTCCCGCGCTGGTGGCTATCCGGGGGCGGAAGTCGTGCTGAAGCAGGCGCGCGATGGCGTGTCGCGCAAGCGCGTCGGTCTGTTGGCGGAAGGTCGGGCTCCGGTGCGGGCGGGGGCGAAGCTCTTTGCCGATGCCGAGGGGCAGAAGGAAATCGGGGTGGTCACGTCCGGGGCATTTGGCCCGAGCGTGAAGGCTCCTGTTGCGATGGGTTATGTCGCGTCGGATCATGCGGCGCTGGACACACCCGTCTTTGCGGAACTGCGGGGCAAGTATGTGCCGCTGCATGTGCGGGCGATGCCTTTCGTGGCACCCGGCTTCAAGCGCTGACCTTACAGTAGACTTTCAGATCAGGAAAAAGCAGCAATGACGACCTATTACACCAAGTCCCATGAGTGGATCCGCGTCGATGGCGAGCAGGCGACTGTTGGCATCACGACGCATGCCTCTGAAGAGCTGGGCGAGCTGGTGTTCGTTGAAGCCAAGGACGAGGGCACGGAAGTTGCTGCCGGTGATGCGGCTGCGGTTGTCGAGTCCGTGAAGGCGGCGTCCGACATCTATGCACCGGTTGCTGGCACGCTGGCGGGCTTCAACGACGCGCTATCCGATGATCCGACGCTGGTGGGCCGCGATGCGGAAGGCGAGGGCTGGATCTTCCGCATGACGGTTTCCAACCCGGACGACCTCAAGAGCCTGCTGACGGCCGAGCAGTACAAGAGCCTCTAATGCTTGAGGGGTCTGCGCTGGCAGGCCCCGTTTTTCTTTCAGCCTGCCCCGAATTCCTGCCTCCGCTTTTCATGAAATGCCAGAGAACCTGCCTGTGACGACCTTGTGGCCTGCCCAGACCGAAGATTTCAGCTCCCGCCATATCGGCCCGCGTCCTTCCGAAATCGGGGAGATGCTGCGGGTCGTTGGCGCGTCCAGTCTCGATGACCTGATTGACCGGACCATTCCGGCCGCCATTCTCGATCGCGGGGATCACGGGATTGGTGCGGCCCTGACCGAGCAGGATGCGCTGGTGCGTCTGCGTCAGATTGCGTCGCGCAATCAGGTTCTGACCTCCATGATCGGGCAGGGTTATTACGATACGGTTCTGCCGCCGGTCATCCAGCGGAACATTCTTGAAAATCCGGCCTGGTACACGGCCTATACGCCGTATCAGCCCGAAATCAGTCAGGGCCGTCTTGAGGCGCTGCTGAACTTCCAGACGCTGGTGGCGGATCTGACGGGGCTCGACATCGCCAATGCGTCCCTGCTGGACGAGGGCACGGCCTGTGCGGAAGCCATGGCGCTGGCGCAGCGCGTGGGTAAGTCGAAAGCAACGGCGTTCTTCGTGGATGCGGATACGCACCCACAGACGGTTGCCGTGATCCGCACACGCGCTGAGCCGCTGGGCTGGGATGTCGTGGTCGGCGATCCGGAGACGGATCTGGATGCATCTTCCGTGTTTGGTGCGCTGCTGTCCTATCCGGGCTCTTCAGGGCGCGTGCGGGATCTGCGCGGCGTGATTGCGGCGCTGCATGAGAAGGGCGCGATTGCCGCTCTGGCCTCTGATCCGCTGGCGCTCGTGGTGCTGGAAAGCCCGGGTGCGCTGGGCGCGGATATCGCGATCGGCTCGATGCAGCGTTATGGCGTGCCGATGGGGGCTGGTGGCCCGCATGCGGGGTTCATGGCGACGCGCGATGCGTTCAAGCGGCATATGCCGGGGCGTC
Source organism: Gluconobacter sp. Dm-73 (assembly GCF_018256215.1). Taxonomy (NCBI): domain Bacteria; kingdom Pseudomonadati; phylum Pseudomonadota; class Alphaproteobacteria; order Acetobacterales; family Acetobacteraceae; genus Gluconobacter; species Gluconobacter sp. Dm-73. The sequence goes on from NZ_JAERLW010000014.1 coordinate 11,338, forward strand.
TGGTTGGCGTGTCGCGTGACAGTGCGGGCAAGCCGGCCTATCGTCTGGCACTTCAGACGCGCGAACAGCATATCCGCCGCGAGAAGGCCACATCCAACATCTGCACGGCGCAGGCGCTTCTGGCGATCATCGCGTCCATGTATGCGGTGTATCATGGTCCGGAAGGGCTGAAGGCGATTGCCGCGCGTACGCACCGGATGGCGGTGATCCTGTCTGCCGGGCTGAAATCTCTGGGCGCAAATGTTGAGACGGACGTGTTCTTCGACACGATCACCGTTCAGGCGGGTGCGTCTGCGCCGCAGGTTCTGGCGTGGGCCGTGGCGTCCGGCATCAATCTGCGTGATGCGGGGAATGGCCGGATTGGCGTGTCCTGTGACGAGACCACGACGCCGGAAACGATCCGTGCGGTCTGGGCGGCGTTTGCGGGTGAGGGTGCGGATCTGGCGTCTGTCGAGCAGGCGCTCGATTTGACGGATGCACTGCCGGAGGGGCTGTCGCGGACGGCGCCGCTGCTGACGCATCCTGTGTTCCATGCGCACCGTTCCGAGACGGATCTGCTGCGCTACATGCGTGCGCTGGCGGATAAGGATCTGGCGCTGGATCGGACGATGATCCCGCTGGGCTCCTGCACGATGAAGCTCAATGCGACGGCTGAGATGATCCCCATCACCTGGCCGGAATTTTCGCGGATTCATCCCTTCGCGCCCGTCGATCAGGTTCAGGGTTATGCCGAGCTGTTTGCGTATCTGGAGCGCACGCTCTGCGCGATTTCGGGGTATGACGCCGTGTCGCTTCAGCCGAATTCCGGCGCACAGGGCGAGTATGCCGGGCTTCTGGCCATCCGGGGTTATCACCGCGCGCGTGGGGACGAGAACCGCGACGTCTGCCTGATTCCGGCGTCCGCGCACGGGACCAATCCGGCTTCGGCCCAGATGGTCGGGATGCGGGTTGTCGTTGTGGCCTGCGATGAGAATGGCAATGTGGATGTCGAGGATCTGAAGGCCAAGATCGCGCAGCATGACGGGCGCGTGGCGGCTATCATGATTACCTACCCGTCCACGCATGGCGTGTTCGAGGAGCGGGTCGTCGAGATCTGCGAGCTTGTCCACGAAGCGGGTGGTCAGGTTTATCTGGATGGCGCGAACCTTAATGCGCAGGTTGGTCTGGCGCGTCCGGGGCTGTATGGCGCGGATGTGTCGCACTTCAACCTGCACAAGACGTTCTGCATTCCGCATGGCGGCGGCGGACCGGGCATGGGGCCGATCGGTGTGGGCAAGCATCTCGCTCCGTATCTGCCGGGGCAGCATGGCATTGCGGTGTCCGCGGCGCCTTACGGCTCCGCGTCCATTCTGCCGATCTCTGCTGCCTACATCATGATGATGGGCGACGCGGGACTGCGTCAGGCGACGACGATGGCGATTCTGAATGCGAACTACATCGCGTCGCGTCTGGAAGGGCACTACCCGGTTCTGTATCGCGGCACGAACGGCTTTACGGCGCATGAATGCATCGTGGATCTGCGACCGCTGAAGGATACGGTCGGTGTGACGGTGGATGATATCGCCAAGCGTCTGATCGACCACGGGTTCCATGCACCAACCGTCAGCTTCCCGGTGGCGGGGACGTTCATGATTGAGCCGACGGAATCCGAAGGGAAGGGCGAACTGGATCGCTTCTGCGATGCGATGATCGCCATTCGCGCGGAGATTGCCGAAGTCGAAGCCGGGCGTGTGGCGATGGAGGCTAGCCCGCTGCGGTTTGCGCCGCATACCACGGCGGATCTGGCGGGGGCGTGGGACCGGTCATACAGCCGTGAGGCGGGCTGCTTCCCCGGCGGTGTGGATACGTCGAAATACTGGTCGCCGGTTGGGCGTCTGGATAATGCCTGGGGGGACCGGAACCTCGTCTGTTCCTGCCCGGATATTTCGACCTACGCTGAAGGCTGAACAGCTTTTTCAGTCTGGTATTCAAAGAAAAGGCGTCTTCCTTCGGGAGGGCGCTTTTTTGCCGTCCGGGCTCTTTTGTTGTGATACCCGGCATGGGTTCTTTCTCACAAAACTGTGCGGTATGGTTTCACGTGAAACACTGCCCGTCTGCGGAAAGGTCGCGGCCGGGCAGTTGTCATTGTTGATGAGGAATTCCCCCATGAGTCAGACGGTTCACATCACGGCTGTTGTGACGGTCGCAGCGGACCACGCGGCGGCGGCAGAACATGCTTTTGCGGCCTGTATCGTGTCTTCGCGCAAGGAAGAAGCCTGCCGTCAGTATGTGGTTAGCAGGGATATCGAAAAGACTGGTCGGCTTGTGGTTTCCGAAGTCTGGACGTCGGAAGCCGGGTTCGAGGCGCATCTGGCGTCACCGCATTTCAAGGCTTTGGGTGAGGCACTTGGAAAACTGGATGCGCAGCTCGACATCATGAAAGTCCGGCCGCTGGACGAGGCAGCAGACGCGGTCTGAAAAAGCGGTTTTCATTTCTGCGGGAATATGCCCCATTTCGGGGGTCGACTGCTTTGCGGAGCAGCCTTTGAAGACAGGAGAGTCTCTTATGGTTTCGATGGTGACGTTCAAGGTTGACGGGATGTCGTGCAACGGATGTTCGGGCAAGTTGCAGTCTGCCCTGTCCAATGTTCCGGGTGTGTCGTCCGCGCAGGTGACGCTCGATCCGGGACAGGCTGCCATTCAGTACGATGAGCAGAAAGTGACGCCGGTGGCGTTGCAGCATGTTGTCGAAGATGTTGGGTTCGACGTTATCGCCTGAGAGACGTTTGAAGGGCCTGCCGCCTATCGTTTGTAATGCGGCAGGCCGAGTCCTTTGATGAGGGCTACGGCGCGCAGGCTGAAGCCAGCTACGACGGCAATCGCGGCCGCAAGGCTTGTATTAAGGCCCAATGCCGTCAGGGAGACATAGCTTCCTGACGCCAGAGCGACGGCTGTCACGTAAAGTTCCGGTCGGATGATGATGGACGGCACGCCTGCCAGCACGTCCCGGAAAATACCGCCCATGCAGGCGCTGACAATTCCCATGAGAGCTGCCGGGATCAGCGGAATGCCATAGGCCAGTGCTTTGGCTGAACCAAAAACGCCATAGGCTGCGATTCCAAGTCCGTCGAACCATTCCACCGCCAGGGCTGGCCAGAATCGTGCGGGGGTGAACCAGACGGCGATTGCTGAAAGCAGGCAGGCGGCAAGCGGGACGGAAGTGTGCATCCAGAAAACGGGTGCGCCGATCAGCAGGTCTCGTACCGTTCCGCCGCCGACGCCCGTAATGGCAGCGAAGAACATGAAGGTTACGATTGTCAGGCGCGCGCGGGCGGCTTCGATCGCACCGGAAATCGCGAAGACGATAGTGCCCGCGATGTCGAGAACTGGCAGGGCGGACGAGGAGAACGCCTCAAGGGCAGGAGGGATCATCGGGTCGTCTTGGAATGGTGTGTTGAAAACAGAAAAGCCCGGCGCAAAGGCCGGGCTTTCCGTTAAAGCGATGTTGTGACCCGGATCAGACCGAGTAGTACATCTCGAACTCTACCGGATGCGGCGTGTGTTCGAACTTGTAGACTTCCGGCCACTTGATGTCGATGTAGCTTTCGATCTGGTCCTTGGTGAAGACGCCGCCTTCGAGAAGGAATGCGTGGTCTTCCTGAAGGGCTTCGAGCGCTTCACGGAGCGAACCACAGACCGTCGGGATCTGGGCCAGTTCTTCCTTCGGCAGTTCGTACAGATCCTTGTCCATGGCGTCGCCCGGGTGGATCTTGTTGCGGATGCCGTCAAGGCCGGCCATCAGCATGGCGGCAAAGGCGAGATACGGGTTTGCCATCGGGTCCGGGAAGCGGACTTCGACGCGCTTGGCCTTCGGGTTGGTTGCGTGCGGGATACGACACGACGCCGAACGGTTCGCGGCGGAGTAGGCCAGAAGCACGGGCGCTTCGAAGCCCGGGATCAGGCGCTTGTAGGAGTTGGTGGACGGGTTCGTAAAGGCGTTCAGGGCCTTCGCGTGCTTGATGATGCCACCGATGTAGAACAGCGCGTCTTCGGACAGGTCTGCATACTTGTCACCGGCGAAGGTCGGCTTGCCGTCCTTCCAGATGGATTGGTGAACATGCATGCCCGAGCCGTTGTCGCCCGCAATTGGCTTCGGCATGAACGTGGCCGTCTTGCCGTAGGAGTGGGCAACGTTGTGCACGCAGTACTTGTAGATCTGCATGAAGTCTGCGGACTTCACGAGCGTGTCGAACTTCGTGCCGAGTTCGTGCTGCGACTGTGCGACTTCGTGGTGATGCTTTTCGATCGGCAGGCCCATTTCGCCCATCGTCGAGAGCATTTCGGCGCGCAGGTCATGCTCGCTGTCCACAGGCGGGACCGGGAAGTAGCCACCCTTGACGACAGGGCGGTGACCCATGTTGCCTTCCGGATATGCCTTCAGGGATGCGCCGGGGCCTTCGATGCTGTCGAGCTGATACGTGCCGAAATTCGGGCCTGTGCCGAACTGTACGTTGTCGAAGATGAAGAACTCGGCTTCCGGACCGAAGAATGCCGTGTCACCGAAGCCAGCCGACTTAAGGTAGGCTTCTGCGAGCTTGGCGGTCGAGCGCGGATCGCGGTTGTAGAAATTGCCCGTCTTTGGATCAATGATGTCGCAGAACAGGATCAGCTGCGGCTTGGCCGAGAACGGGTCCATGACGGCCGTTTCCGGGTCCGGAAGCAGGACCATGTCGGACTCGTTGATGGCTTTCCAGCCCTGGATGGAAGAGCCGTCGAACATGAAGCCTTCAACGAAGGTGTCGTCTTCGATGGTTGAGACCGTCTGGGTCGTGTGGTGCCACTTGCCCTTGGGGTCCGTGAAGCGCAGATCGACGAATTCCGCCGCGTGCTCCTGGATCATCTCGAAGACGCGGGCTACAGCCAGCGGGTTCGGAGCGGGCGGCTTGCCGGACGCTGCCGGAGCAGCCTTGGGCGCTGCGGCCTTTGCGGGACGGCGCGCCGGAGCGGCCTTCGGTTTCACGGTAGAGGAAGTGGGGGCTTTCTTGGCCATCGATCTGTCGCCTTGCATCGTGTAAACGGCTGCAAAACGATTAAGCGACAAATGCCCGTCTGTCGAGTATGGGAAATTACGCCATTCTGCGGATTTGGGGTAGAATCTTGCGGAAGCGGATCAAAGCTTTCCACGTCTGGTCCGAAACTTGCATGCAAAGAGGGCAGCGAGACTCTTTTTGGGAAATATCCTCATGACCCGTGCTGCCGAATCTCTGGATGGCTGGAAAGACAGTGATCTGCTGTCCCTGCCGGTTGAACGTTATCTGCATGAATTCAGGGGCGGCCTGCTGAGCCTGCCCGAGAGCGAGCGCGATCTGATTGTTTCTGAAGTGCGGGCGCAGGTTGCAGCGCAGGCACGGTTGGGCGATGGGGCCGTACAGGCGCTTTTGGAAAAACTGGGAAAGCCGGACGTGCTCGCCGCACGCTTTACGATCCGGCATGAGCTGTCGGTCGGAGTGCAGCAGTCCAATCCGTTTGCTCTGCTTTGGGTGCTGCTACGACTGGCTGCGGGAAGCCTTTTGGCGTTCACAGGTGGTCTTGTTGTCATCGTGTTCGGTCTGACGGGGCTTCTGCTCACGGCGATGCCTGCGTTGCGGTTTTTTGTTCCGCAGGACGTGTTCGTCAGGAATGACGGCCTGTTTACGATCACGGTTACGACAGGTGATGCACCGAAAAATGCCATCCCTCTTTCATGGGCGGCGGCCTTTGTGTCCTGTGGTGTCGGCATTGTTCTGATCGTGCTGGCGATGCTTCTGATGCGGGGGCTGGGGCAGATCCTGCTGCGCGATATGCGTCGGAAAACACGGATGCGGGACTAAAGGCTTTTCAGCCCCGCGCTGGCCTGCAATGGTGAGGGGCTTTGTGTTTTTCGTGTGCTCTGGACCTCATCAATGAAAACTCCGAATCAGTATCTTGCGGGTCTTCCGACGACCATTTTCACGATCATGTCCCAGCTTGCCGTGAAGCACGGAGCGATCAATCTGGGGCAGGGGTTCCCGGATACGGAGGGGCCGCAGGATATTATTCAGGTGGCTGCGGAGGCGCTCCAGGACGGGCGTAACCAGTATGCGCCGCTGACGGGACTGCCTGAGCTGCGCGAGGCTGTGGCGTCTTCCAACCGGCGTTTCTATGGGCTGGAGGTTGATCCGGCGACGGAAGTGGTTGTGACATCCGGGGCGACCGAAGCGCTGGCGGCTTGCCTCATGGCGGTGGTGGAGCCGGGGGATGAGGTGGTGGTGATCGAGCCGCTTTATGACACCTATCTGCCAGCACTCAGCCTTCTGGGAGCCGTTCCGCGCTGTGTGCGGCTCCAGCCGCCGCACTGGTCGCTGCCGAAAGCGGAACTTCGGGCGGCGTTTGGGCCGAAGACAAAGGCGATCATGCTTAACTCGCCGATGAATCCGTCGGGGAAGGTTTTTGTCCGCGAGGAGCTTGAACTGATTGCGGATCTGGTGCGGGAGCATGATGCGTATGCGATCTGCGACGAGGTTTATGAGCACCTGACGTTTCACGTGAAACACATGCCTCTGATGACGCTGCCGGGAATGCGTGAGCGGTGCATGCGGATCGGAAGTGCGGGCAAGAGTTTTTCCCTGACGGGATGGAAAGTCGGCTATGTGACCGCACCGGCCTCCTTGGCATCGGTGGTGGCCAAGGCGCATCAGGTTCTGGTGTTCGCGACCGCGCCGAACCTTCAGCGGGCCGTGGCTTATGGATTGAACAAGGACGAGAGCTATTATCAGGCTCTGTCGGCTCAGATGGAAACGCAGCGGGATCTGTTGCGGGACGGTCTGCATCGTCTGGGCTTTGAGACGTTGCCCGCCGATGGGAGCTATTTCATCGTGGCGGATATCTCGCGTCATGCGGAGGGGCGGAGCGATGTGGACTTCGCGCGCTGGCTGGTTGAGCATGCAGGGGTCGCGACGATCCCGGTTTCAGCCTTCTATGACCCTGAGGGGGATGCTCCGCCGCAGAACCTGATCCGGTTCGCATTCTGCAAAAAGCCCGAGATCCTGTCTGAAGCCTTGAAACGGCTGGAAAAAGCCCTTTCTTAAAAGCTCGGTTCTGTCACCTGTTTCTGTCTGGAGATTTTTCATGTCTGTTGCTGCTGATGCTCTGGGTGCTCTTGCGACGACCGATGCCCTGTTTTTCGGGCGGCCTGATTCAAAGTTGACCCGTGAGGACGCCAAGGTGCTCGTTGATCGGGGGCTTGAGGGTGTGGATGACGGTGAGCTTTTTCTGGAATACCGGGAAAACGAGAGCATCAGTCTGGATGACGGGACGATCCGTTCGGCCAGTTTCAATACGTCTTCAGGGTTTGGTTTGCGGGCTGTTCTGGGAACGGAGACGGCGTTTGCCCATGCTGACGATATCAGCCGCGAGGCTCTGGCGCGGGCTGTCAGTACAGTAGGGGCCGTTCGGCAGGGACGGAGTGGTGTTATGGCGCCGGGGCCGCAGGCCACAAACCAGCGGCTTTACGGAGACTCCCGTCCGCTTGAAGGGACGGATTTTGCGGCCCGGGCTGCGGTTCTGAGCGAAATTGATGCCTATGCGCGAGGATTGGATTCCCGTGTGGTGCAGGTCAGCGCCGTGCTGAGTTCCGAATGGCAGGCGGTGCAGATCATGCGTCGGGCGGATGTCGGGGACGATGTTGCGGATCTGCGGCCTCTGGTGCGGATGAACGTATCGGTTGTTGTGGAAAAGAATGGTCAGCGCGAGAGCGGAAGCTGTGGTCTGGGCGGCCGTTACGAGCTGGATCGTCTGCTGGCCCCGGAAACGTGGCGTGATGCGGTCGACAAGGCGCTGAAGCAGGCCCTGATTACGCTGGAAGCGACCCCCGCGCCCGCTGGGGAAATGGATGTGGTGCTTGGGCCGGGTTGGCCGGGCATTCTGCTGCATGAAGCCGTAGGTCATGGGTTGGAAGGAGATTTTAACCGTAAAGGGACGTCATCCTTTTCGGGAATGATCGGCAAACGTGTGGCCTCTCCGGGTGTGACAGTGGTTGACGACGGAACACTGCCCGAATGCCGGGGATCGCTCAGTGTTGATGACGAAGGTACGCCGACGTCCCGGACGGTGTTGATCGAGGATGGGATTCTCATCGGCTATCTTCAGGATCGGCTGAATGGGCGTCTGATGGGAACGAAATCGACCGGAAACGGGCGTCGTCAGTCCTATGCTCACGCTCCGATGCCACGCATGACCAATACGCTGATGCTGGAAGGGAGTGCCACGACGGACGAGATGATCCGTTCGATCAAGCGGGGGCTCTACGCCGTGAATTTTGGTGGCGGGCAGGTTGATATCACGTCGGGGAAATTCGTGTTCGCGGCTTCGGAAGCCTATCTGGTGGAAGACGGGAAAATCATCCGTCCGGTCAAGGGGGCGACCCTGATTGGAAATGGGGCGGATGCCATGAACCAGATTTCCATGATCGGGTCCGATGTGGCGCTTGATCCGGGGATTGGAACTTGCGGCAAGGCTGGTCAGGGTGTGCCGGTGGTCGTTGGTCAGCCGACCCTGAAAATTTCGGGTCTGACGGTAGGTGGTACGGGCTGATACGGAAAATCTTGGTCGGAAAGGCGAAAGCAATCAGCGATGGGACATAATTACGCAAAGCCGTTAACGGCTGAGGCCCGCATGGAACGGCTTTTCTCCCGCCTTCCTGATGATTGGAACGTCAAGATGGAGCGCCGGCGGGGAGAAAAATGGTCGGTTCTGATGCAGCGTCCGGACGGGATGCTGCATCAGGAAACTGCTGACAGTCTTATTGAAACGCTGGAAGAGGTGTGGCGCGCCCTGAGATAAAACTCTCAGAAGCTGCTCTGGGTTGCGAGCATGAAAAAGATCCGGTTTACGGCGGGATAGACCAGAAACTGGATCAGCAGCAGGACCACCATGGGCGCAAAATCTACGCCACTTGTGTTGGGCAGGATACTGCGGATCGGCGCCATGACAGGCTCGACGATTTTGGCCAATGTGTTGAAAATGGAATAGAAAAAGCGATTGCGGATATCGAGGATGCCGAAACCAAGCAGCATCGACAAAATGCAATACGCCAGAAGAATCCATACGAAAGCCTGGATCAGCATCAGGATAATGGTGTGCAGGGCAACCATGCAAAAACCTCGTCGAATGTCGGTTAGGGCAGCCGAAAGGCCGGTCGGAAAACGCTTGTAGCCATAGCAATAGCACAGAACAACATCCTGCGCTCAGGTCTGCTTGACAGCGTGCAGGAAGAGGAGAACTATCGTTCAACCGTGGGGCTGTAGCTCAGATGGGAGAGCGCCTCGTTCGCAATGAGGAGGTCAGGGGTTCGATTCCCCTCAGCTCCACCACGGTTCTTCCTCTTCTTTAAATAAAGCAGTGTGCGAAAATTGCTTTTTCCTGTCGCTGACCCTTCCGGAAATGCGTCTTCGATTTTCCATACAAAATAGGCCATATGCTGCACGATGTTTGCGCAGCATATGGCCTGTCGGATTTATTGATTAGGGAAAATTGTTGTTATTTAGCCGATTTGGCGGCGGCAGGCTTTTTGGTTCGGGTTTTAGTCTGAGTTTTTCTCGTCGCGGGCTTTTCCGTGGCAGGAGAGACCTTTTTCGGTTCAACTGTGAATGTCGGGGCATCCCAGAGAGGGCGAATTTTCTTTCTGGAAGAGGCGAGAGGGGGATAACGCGTTTCATCCACGCCCGGGATTGTCAGATCATAAAAGACCTGTCGATCGAGGGTGAAATGTGGGTTGTAAAATGGGTCCGTACGGAGCGTTTTGCCCCATTTTTCAATCATGAACTGCGTTTCGTGGAAGAAGCGGCGCTCTGTTGAGGGGCGATCGTCGCTGCCGCGGCTCAGGCTTTCATGATGCTCCGCACAGAAGTCAGGTGTCCAGATGACCTTGTAACCAGCGTCGCGAACTTTCAGGCACAGATCGATATCGTTGAACGCGACTTTGAGATGTTCTTCATCAAAGCCTCCAACCAGTTCGAAGGCCGGACGACGGATCAACATTCCGGCTGCGGTTACAGCCGAAATTTCCTGTGGGAAGTAGGCACGACCGGCATAACCGCCTTCGTTTCGCGGGATGCCGACATGGGCATGGCCGGCGACATCACCGATCCCGAGAAGGACTCCGGCATGCTGGACGGTCTGATTAGGATAGACGAATTTACCACCAACGATCGCGACCTGTGGATCTGCGAGAGCTTCGTTGACCAGAATTTCGAGCCAGTTTTCCTGTTCAACAAAGACGTCGTTGTTGAGGAATAGAAGAAAATCAGACGTTTCGTCTTTTGCTGCGAGATTGTTGATGCGGGAATAGTTGAAGGGTTCTTTGACAGTCAGAATCTCGACATTGGGAATTTCGTCGACTTTTTTTGCAAAAGCCTCTGCTTCTTTCGTGATAGACCAGTTGTTGATCAGAATGACCTTGTAGTTCGGATAGCGGGTATATTTCCGGATGGCATCCAGGCATCGCTCGGTGGTGGGAATTTCATCCTTGTAGGGGATGATGATCGTGACCGACGGAGACTGATTGAACTGCCAGTCCACTGTGTAGAGTGTCATTCCCATTTGGGAATCGACATTGGCAGGCAGATTACGACGTCCAAGGTGATCGTTTACGGCCTTAATGCCTGCATCAATGGCGTAACGCTTATTGCCAATGTCGGAGGCCGTCGAATTTGCGGTGATGCGCCAGTGATAGAGAATTTCAGGAACGTGATGAATTTTTTCAGCAGGGATATGCTCGGAGGCGCGGAGCAGGAAATCATGGTCCTGTGCGCCGTCATAGTCCTTGTTGAGGCCGCCGACTTTCTGCAGGGCAGAATGACGGATCATCACGAAATGGCATACGTAGTTGACGCCGAGAAGAAGCCGGTAGTTCCAGTCGGTCTTGAAGGCGGGTTCTCGGTAATAACCGCTGGCGTCAATTTTATCTTCGTCTGAATAGATCAGATCGGCGCGGCTTCTCGTCGCTTCCCGCAGCATGTATTCGACAGCGACATCTGCAAGCAGATCATCATGATCGAAGAATGCGACCCATTCACCCTGAGCAGCTTCGAGGCCCGCATTGGTCGCAATGCTGATGCCGCCATTCTTTTCTTGGAATATTGGCTTGATGCGAGGGTCAGCCTTGGCAAAATCTTCGATGACGGCGCGCAGCTCGGCATTTTTGCTACAGTCATCAACAAGGATGAGTTCCCAGTTCTGCCACGTCTGGGCACGGACACTTTCGATAGCTGCTGTGAAATCCGTAAGATCCGGATTCCAGACCGGGCAGACAATACTGACCAGTGGGTCTCCGGCGATGAGATCATTATCGCGGGTGCGATCGACATATTTTCGCAGAACCGGGAAGTAGGCCGTTGCCCAGGAATGATAATCGGCAATGGTAAATCCGGGTTGGGGAAGAATTTCCCGGACCTTGCGACGCAGACGGGTCAATTCCACATGTAGAGCGTCAATCTGATCAATCACGTCTATAATTAGAGATTCGTTTGCGTCCGTAACAAAACTGGTCAGGCAGGGGCTGTTGGTCACTTCCAGCATGTCGGGCAGGACGTAGAAACGGAATTCTTGCTCGTAGGGTTTGCGATACAGATCCGGCGGCGAAAACTGGAAACCGCAATAGGGATCGCAGGACAGCGCTTTTCCGACGTCCCCACGATATCTGTTGGCTTCGATTTGGGCAATTTTCTGACCATTGCAGGTCACGAGAATTTGTTGGTTTCCCTTCCATCCTTCAATGTCGTTGCCGCAGACAACCCAGCCGCTCAAGGCGCCTTGTTTCAGACCATCGACAAAGGAACGTGTTTCTACCGGAAGCCTGCCAGAGAATGAGATATGCTCCAGCTTCTGATTTTGTGAGTAGAGTTCAATTTGTTTGAGGCGGTTTTTGAAGGTGATATTATGTTTTTCGCCATCCAGAAGGCTGGGAGGCATTGGTATCTGGAAGCCGGTATTTTTGGATGGAATGCCGGAAGCGTGAACATCGTCACGCAGATCTGTACAATGGAACTGAAGAAATTCCTGACCATCTGCCAACGCGTGAAGGAATACAGGCTGTGATGGATTTTCGGTATCTGTTGCCCATCCTCGGATGCCATGAACAGAAAATTCATCAATCTGGCAGATAATCATTAATTTTCCCCTGACAAGTTATTAATATTTTAATTCTGAAATAGTATTTCAATCCTAGAATAAAAACTGTCGCCTTCAAAGACTTAGTCCAGATGATTTTTTCTCATCAAATATCGGAGTGTAAGGCATGAAAAGCTCCAGTATCATGATACGCAAGACGTGCCATTAAGATCCCGTATTTTCTCAAGTGTCGTCTGAATTTTAAAATGTGCGGGTTTATCGAGGCGCAAAAAGCCCTAAATCAAGATGGTGCCCGTTTGAATAATTGACGCCTTGGAGGCGACCATATTCAACACTATCGAGGCCATATTTGGTTAAGGCGTCATTAAACGCGGCCTCATCGCGGCGATCAATCAACGCCAGACTACATTGTGGATGGTCGTGTAGATACTCTGCGGCGGCTGCTGGCCCGATAAGTTGGGTGTTGGGACCCGCAAGAAAGACAAGACTTGGTTCTGAATAAGATGAAGACACGAGGATGCTGTTCGTACAAGGGCGAACATTCTCGAAAAGGTCAGCGATTCTGGGGCTGAGACGGATAGTCTGCAGGTTAGGGATAACGCCCAGAAAGAGACCTGCATGAGCGATGACTGCGGCGCCCATGGCGCAGAAGGCGGCCTGTTTGCGCTCCTGTTTCAGCAGCATTACGACGGCGCCGAGCATCAATGGCAGGGCGCCACCCAGCGCGATAAAGGCTGAGGGAGAGACTGTATGTTCAAGTCTATAGAGCGCGACACTCCCAGCGAAGCAGAACGCGAGACCGACAATCGTCCATAAGACGCCGTAAGCACCGAGCAGGGCTTTGGCCCATCGCGGGGTCGTGGGGATGGGCCAGAGCATCAGACTGGCTGCGGTGAGAATGGCAATCGCCGGATAGGTTGGCAGGACGTAGTGGGGGAGTTTGGTCGCGATTAGTTCGAACACCAGCCAGTGGGGAAGAATCCAGCTCAACAGGAAGCGGACCTGTGGCAGTTTTCTGTTCTTCCAGACGGCCGGGATGGCGAGGGCGGCAAAAAGCGATCCGGGCCAGAAGGCCAGTCCGAAGACCAGAAGGTGAAAGCCGGGGGGAAGCCCGTGGGCTTCCTGACCATGAGCCACCTTGCCAAGAAAGTTACGCCCGACCGCGCGGGCAAAGAAGTCTCCGCCGCTGATGACTTCAATGGCGACGCACCAGGGAACGACGACGGCAAGCATGATGAGCCAGCCCCAGCGGGGGCGAAGACGAGACCACCATGACCGGTCGCGCTCCATCAGCCACAGGGCCAGCGGGGTACCGAATCCCGGAATGAGGACGACGGGGCCCTTGAGCATGAGGCCCACACCCAGAGCGAGCCAGTAGGCAATGGCCACCCGGAGATGCGTTGGGCGATTTTTCTGCCGATCTGTAAAGGCGCATAAAAGCGCGGCCTGAATGCAGAGGATGTCGAGCAGCAGGACGGTGTCGATGGTCGCCATATGGCTTTCGGCGACGAACAGGGTAGAGACCATTAACAGGCCAGCGGCCATCAGGCCGGTGGGACCTCCGAAGAGGGTCGCGCCGATCCAGGCTGTTAACGGTATGATCGTCGCTGCGGCGAGCAGGCTTGGAATCCGGTACGGCCAGGTTTTGCGTAGAACGGAAGGACCGAAGATTTTTTCTGCTGCTGCTGTTGAGGCTGCTTCCAGCCAGTAGATTCCGGCCGGTTGCAGATAGCGTGGCTTGTCCTGAAAGCGGACGTCGATGAAGTTGTGCGAGAGGAGCATCTGTTCCGATGCTTCCATGTAGCGCGGTTCGTCCCGATCAAGCGGCGGAAGTGTCGTGCGGCCTGGTAGGGCGAGCAGAAAGGCAAGCAGCCCCAGAAAAGCATAATGCCGGAGGTTCAGGATCATGGGCACTCTCCGCGCCGTTCTGTCAGGCCGGACGTGCGGCAGGGAACCGCGGCAGCGGGACCCGGTGACGGTTTCAGTGTTCGGTCAGGTGATCGGGTAGGTGCGTGCGGTTCTGGAGCCACATGACGCCCAGAAGGTCACGGATTCCCACGAGAGCCCGGTTGAAATTGGTATATTTCGAGCTGCCATGCAGTCTGGCGCGATGCTGGACTTCGATGCAGATCAGAGGCGCGCCGTAATGTCCCAGCAGGGCGGGTAGGAAGCGGTGGACGCCTTCAAACTGTGGGATTTTTAGAAAGAGGTCGCGCGGGAAGAGCTTGAGCGGTGCGCCTGTATCGGGGCAGCCGTCGTTCAGGAGGCGACGGCGCAACCCGTTTGCGAAGCGCGTGGCGATCCGGCGGGACAGACGGTCATTGCGCTTGCGCCGGACGCCCACCACCAGAGGCGGTGCACCTTGCGTCGATGTTGCACGCTCCAGCATTGTCAGAATGGCGGAAGGGTCATCCTGCCCGTCGCCGTCAATGGTGGCGATCCACTGTCCGTTGGCAGCAGTAATGCCGGTCCGGAGGGCGGCTGATTTTCCGAGGCGCTTCGGATGGCTGATGATGCGCAGGCGGGGCAGTAGCGTTTGCCGGGCTTCCAGAAGCTTTTTGACGGTGGCGTCTGTGCTGCCGTCGTCAATGGCCAGAATTTCTATTGAAGAGTCGGCACCGAAGGTTTCGGCCAGTTCCTGACAGACGGGGAGGATGTTATCCGCCTCGTTCAGAACGGCCATGACGACGGAAAGCCTTGTGGGCTGTCCGTCGTCATGAAAGGAACCTTGCACCATGGAGGTGGGCATCGGATCAGGCAGCGGAGCGCCGAAGGGCTTCCGGCAGACTGTTGATGCTCTGGTCGAGCAGGCTGGAGGCGATGTCGGGGCTTTCCGTCAGGCGGGTTGACACGACGTCGCGGGCTGCGGCGACTGCGATCTGGGCAGCGCGATCCTGAATTTCACGGATGGCCGAGCGTTCGGCAGCGTGAATCCGATCCTGCGCCATTTTCTCGTAGCGGGCTGCGGCGGCTTCGGCATCCTTGCGGGCGCGTTCTGCCAGAGCGGCGGCTTCGGCCTCGGAGCGTGCCAGCATGGCCTGTGTTTCGGCCAGGGTCTTTTCACGCTCGCGGGTGGCATCTTCTAGCATCTGCTCGGCTTCGCGACGCAGGCGGGCTGCTTCATCAAGGTCGTGACGGACGCTTTCAGCGCGGGCGTCCAGATGGCCGGTGATGGCGATCCAGAGCTTGCGTCCGAAAATGACGAAGAACAGGACGAAGGCGAGGGCGGTCCAGAACCGGGGATCGTGGAACATCATCGTCTCCTTAGGCGCTGACGCGTTTGACGGCGCTGGCGACAGTCTGTTCGTCCTGCGTGCCGATCAGACGCGCAACCAGATCCTGTGTGGTGCTGGTGGCGATCTCGGACAGGCTGGACAGGGCCTGTTCACGGGACTGGGTGATTCGGGTCTCGGCGTTTGCGATCTCGGCTTCGAGACGTTTGGCCGTTTCCGCAGCGTGAGCATCCGCGCTGGCGCGGGCTTCGCTCTGGATCCGCTCCACGTGGGCGCGGGCCTGCTCGGCTGCTTCATGACGGGCGCTAAGGAGTTCCGCGCTGGCGCGGTCAGCCTCGGCTTTAGCCTTGCGGGCAACATCCAGATCGCTCTGGATGCGGGTCCGACGGTTGGTCAGGACCCGTTCGACACGCGGCAGTGCGAAGCGGCTCAGGCCGAGATAGAAGCCGCCGAAAATGACGGCTCCCCAGACGACCTGTCCGATCAGCAGCGGATCGTGAAAGTTCAGCTGTGGCATGCCCGCAGCCACGGCACGGCCCGGCACGGCCGCAAGCGGAGCGGCGAACAGGAAGAGGCGTGGCGTACGGTACATGTTCGACCTCAGGCGAACAGGATCAGGAACGCGATCAGCAGGGCGAACAGCGCGACGGCTTCCGTCAGCGCGAAGCCCAGCATGCCGATGCCGAAGACATGCGGACGCGAAGCCGGGTTGCGGGCAACCGAGCTGATCAGCGTGGAGAAGATGTTGCCGAGACCCATGCCGACACCGGCGAGGGCGAAAACGGCAATACCGGCACCGAGGTCACGGGCGGCCTGGGCGATGCTGATGCCGAATTCGTGAGCGGCTTGAACGTCCATTGTCAGGTTCCTTGTTGGGTCGATTAAAGGGTTAGTGCGAAGCGGGTGTGGCTCAGTGAGCGACGGCCTCACGCAGATAGATGCAGGTGAGGATGGCGAACACATAGGCCTGCAGCACACCCACCAGCAGTTCGAGGGCCGTCAGCGCGATGTTGATCGCGATCGGGGCGATGGCCAGAACGTGGCCGAATGCGCCCAGACCGGCGAGCATGATCGTAAAGCCGGCAAACACTTCCAGAAGCACGTGACCCGCCACCATGTTGGCGAAAAGTCGGATCGACAGGCTGACCGGACGCGAAAGGAAAGAGATGAGCTCGATCGGCACCAGCAGCGGAGCAAGCCAGACAGGCGTTCCAGCGGGCAGGAAGTGCTTGAGGAAGCCGACACCCTGAAAACGGATGGAAGCAAGGATCGAGATGACGAACACCATGATGGCCAGACCGAAGGTCACAGCGATATGGCTGGTGTACGTGAAGGAGAAAGGCAGCAGACCGAGATAGTTGCCGGCCAGAATGAAGAAGAAGATCGCGAAGACGAACGGGAAGAACGTCGCGCCGTTTTCGCCGATCGTGCTGACGGCGAGGTCATGAACGAAGTCGTAGCTGATCTCAGCAGCGGCCTGAAGGCGACCCGGCACAACGGCGGCAGGACGCATTCCGACATACAGGAAAACGAGAACGATGGCGACGGCGATCAGCATGAACAGCGGTGACTGCGAGAACCGCAGGGCTTCTCCCAGATGTCCGAGAACCGGATGGAGCTCGAACTGTCCGAGCGCGTCAATCGTCGATCCGGCTGCCACGCTGGCTTCTCCCGTCATCTTTCGGTCCGGACACCATGTCCGAATCCTTCAAAACCCGCCAGACATTCAACATGCCGGCACCACATCCTGCCAGGGCGAAAACGGACAGGAACAAAGCCCTGTACCCGAACCAGTGACCCAAGGCGTAGCCTATGGCTACACCGACCGCGAGCCCGGCCACAAGGTCGGTTCCCACGCGGATCGCCAGTCCAAGGGATGACATGGAACTTTCATCATTGCCCGTGTCGGTTACGGCGAATTCCCCTGAGCGGGGATCGAGCTTCTGACGGGCGCGCTTGAGGCGTTCGTCGAAGTTTCCGTCGTTACCGGCAGGGGCGTGTCCCATGAGATCTGATCCCTTACCCTGTACGCATCGTTTTCACCCGGTCATTCAACCGGATTCCTTCTCAGCGCAGGCGCTAGCTACCGGCGAGTCCGTTGACTGTCAATGTATTCTGCTCGCCGGAGCCTCTGAAACCCGTTTTCGTCTTAGCTGACCAGTTTCAGCCGTCGTCCCCGGTCCTTCCATTCCGGGCTTTCGCCGGAGCTGCGCCCGAAAGGGAGCATGGGGGCGGGATCTTCCGAACTGGGTTCGAGGCGCGGGGCGTCGGGCATGGGCTGACCCAGATAGGCGTCCGACAGTGTGCGGAAGGCATAATCCAGCATTGAGGTCGCATAGGCGGTGGAGGGATCGCCTTCCACGGTGCCTGCGGGGCCGAAGCGCGTATAAGCGAATCGCTCCACGAAGGATTCCAATGGGGCGCCATATTGCAGGCCGATGCTGACGGCATGACCCAGGCAGTCCATCAAGCCACGGGCCATGGGGCTTTCGCGGGGCGGGGTGATGCTGATTTCGCCGAGCGTCCCGTCTTCGAACTCGCTGGTGCGCATGAAAAGGCTGTGTCCTCCCACTGCGGCACGCTGGGTGAAGCCGGTCTGGCGCATCGGAAGCGGACGACGCACGCCGCGGGCCAGTCTGGCCTGAAGGTCGGCGAGATCAGGTTCGGGAACGGCGGGCAGGAAATCCACGGCGTTTTTGAGGGCCGCGTGCATGGCGCCTTGTGCTTCGGGGCGAACGGGCGGCAGCGGGGTTTCGCCCGCAAGCGCCAGTGCGAGTGCGGATTCGGGCGTCAGGCCGCGGCAGGCCAGCCGGGCCAGTGTGGAGGCGCGCAGATGTCCGTCTTCGCGCAGGGGGGAGAAGGCCGGGGCGAGACCGCAGGTTTCCACACCCAGAAGGCCCTCGGTCGGACCGGGAGAAGAAAAGCCGGTTTCGATCGGGCAGAAGTGCCGACCATCTTCCGTATTGTAGGCCGAAGCGGCGGCGGCGCGCAGGTCTGCCAGCGGGGATTCCGGGATGGCGGGCGGCGGCAGTTTCGTTCCGGCGCGGGCAACCGTGGTGGCGAGTGCTGACAGGGCGCGGGCCGCATTCCGGGCGTCATCGCTGTCATAGTCGAGGCCGAGGGCCGCCAGACAGGCGTCAAGATCCGTCAGGAGGACGAGACCTGCGGCTTCGTCTTCAGGCTTCGCGGGCAGATCGAACAAAGGCAGCTCGCCGGTACGTTCGATCCGTGTTGCGGCATGAAGGCGGCGCAGGGCGTCGCAGGCCAGACGCAGGCAGGCGACGAAATGTTCCGTGGCGAATCCGGAATCCTGCACGAAGCTGGACAGGCGGATGGTGAAGCCGGGCGCTTCGTCCGGTTGGCACTGCCACAGCGCCGTATTGGGTGCCATCTGCTGCATCAGAAGAAGATAGGAGAGGCTGCGTCCCGGAGCGGGGGTGTTCGCTGGGGTGCCGGGCAGAGGGGGGCACGCGTCGATCGTGTCCACCCAGCGTGCGGCTTCAGCGGCAAGTCTGACCGGGCCGCCGTTCAGGGTGATGCGCGCAAGGGCCTGTGCGGCCTCGTCATCCCAGGCAGCGGGAAGGGTGACGGAGCGCATAACGCTGTCGTCGGGGTCGGTCATGACCTGAAGCGTCCTCATGCGAACGCCGGTCCAGTGAAGGCGAGCTGTCATGACGTAAATCTACGCCCTGTGCCGGTTGGCCCGTAAGCCGGAAAAGGGCCTCTGGATGGGCGCTAATGGGTGGGAACATGGGGATATGGGGGATAACATTTTCCCCACGCCTGATCGGGACGATTTCTGCGGGGGGATTGGACGCGGGAAGCGGAGTCGGGTAGTGCAGGAAGGATGATTTTCACGAGGGTATTGTCATGACCGCTGTTACGGTCCGCCATGACCGGCTGGAGCTTCTGGCCGGGTTCGCAGTCCTTGTCTGCCTTGCAGGACTTCTGGTGGCGGCGATGGTCGGGCATCATCAGGGCAATGACGGAGGCTATCCGGTTCATGCCTCGTTCAGCCAGATTGACGGGCTGAATGTGGGGTCCGACGTGCGTCTGGCCGGAATTACCGTTGGCCATGTGACGGGCACGACGGTCGATCCGAAGACGTTTCAGGCGCAGGTGACGTTCACGCTGGCGCCCGATGTGAAGCTGCCCACGGATTCCGCTGCGATCGTGACGTCTGACAGTCTGTTGGGCGGCAAATATATTGCGCTGTCTCCGGGGGGGGCGGATTCGCTGGTAAAGCCCGGCGGTGTCATGACGGAAACCCAAGGCTCCATTAGTCTGGAGCAGCTTCTGAGCAAGTTCATTTTCTCCGTGACGGATTCTTTGCAGAAGAGCCAGAAAGCTGCTGCGTCCAAGCCGGCTGCGGGCAGTCTGTCGGACGAGCCCTGAGCCATGACGCAGGCGCGTGAGGGTGCTTTTCTGTGGGTCGACCATGAGGGGAACCCCGTGTCCTGTGTGGAGAAGGTGCAGATCCTGCGCGAGAACGATGCGGAACTGCGTCAGGCTCTTCAGGATGCTTTTGAAGACGGGGTTCTGATGGGGGTTGCGCCACAGGCGATGTTGCAGACGTTTCAGGCCATGCTGTCGGATCTGAAAAATCCTTTGCAGGGGCGCTCCGGGGGAAAACCGTCATGATGAAGCGGTATGTGGGCGTCGCATTGCTGTGTGGCGCGGCAGGGTTTTTGGTGTCCGGTGCAGCGCAGGCTGCGGTGGGTGTCGCGCCTCCGGCCATGTATCCGGCTGCGACCTGGCAAGGCCAGTCACAGGCGGTTCTGCGTGTGCTGGATCGACTGGACGGTCATCTGGAGCTTCTGACGGTTCCGGTTGGCGGGAGTGCGACCTATCGCAGTCTTGCTGTTGCAGTCGAGGCCTGTGTGACCCGGCCGCAGACGCTGGCGACGGATGCTGGTGTTCTGCTGCATCTGAAGGACAGCAGCGATCCTCAGCGGCCATCTTTTGACGGGTGGATGCTGGCGCAGGAACCTTCTGTCGCAACTTATGGCAGCCCTTTGTACGATGTGCGCGTTGTGTCGTGTGCGGGTGTGCCGACGGCACCGCAGGCGGGTCCTCTGCCTGTGGTGAAGGCTCCCGTGCTCGCCGGTGCGGAGGTTCCGGTGGAAGAAGGCGGCGATGCTCCGGCATCCCCGCCCGGCTCCGCCTCAGGTGGTCCTGTACCGCTTGCTCCGGACAGTCATAATCCCATTCCGCTCGCACCGACCTCCGGTGCGGCACCGTCTTTGGCTCCGGCTGCGCCAGCGCAGTCGTCGGGGCAGCCGTTACCGCCTCCTCAGGCCGATCCCGGTCTCGAATAATGTTGGACGGGGCGGAATGACCCAGAAACAGGAAGAAATGACAGCTTCATGATTCAGGTTCCCTTTTCTCCGTCCCGGGCGGCTCTGCTGCTTGATTTCGACGGAACCCTTGTCGATATCGCTCCCACTCCTGAAGGTGTACATGTCCCGGAAGGGCTGACGGCCGATCTGCTGCGGCTGCGCGAGATGCTCGATGGTGCGCTGGCGATCATCACGGGACGCCCCATTGCCCAGATTGATCATTTTCTTCCGGGGATTCCTTATGCTGTGGCAGGGGAACATGGTGTTGCGGTGCGCCCGGCGCCGGATCAGGACGTGCGCCAGCGTGCGCTGCCTCTGGTTCCGTCCGACTGGACCGAGAAAAGCGCGGAACTCGCTGCTCGGTATCCCGGGGCCAGCATTGAACACAAAAAAGCTGGAATGGTGCTGCATTATCGCCAAGCTCCCGAGGCGGAATCGGCGTTTCGGGATCTGACGTCGGTCTGGCCCGTGGAAAGCCACGGGTTTCATCTTCAGGACGCGCAGATGGCCATCGAGCTTCGGCCTCTGGGAATCGACAAGGGCAAGGCGCTTGAGGAACTGATGGCGGAGCCGCCTTTCAGGGGGCGTCTTCCGCTGTTTGCCGGCGATGATGTCACAGACCGGGATGGGGTGAGGGCTGCGCGCCAGATGGGTGGTGCGGGCTGGCTCATTCCTGATGATTTTCCAGATGCGGCCACGTTCCGGCGCTGGCTGCACGAGCTTTCGGAGGGACGCGGATGGGGCGCCTGATCATTGTATCGAACCGCACACCCGCTCCAGGGGAGCGGACACAGCCTGCGGGCGGGCTGACGGTTGGCCTGTATGATGCTGTCCAGACGCGTGAGACTGTCTGGGTTGGATGGTCGGGTCATCAGCATGCGGATGCGGCCGATCGGCCTGTCCAGCGCGAGCAGGTTGGAAACGTCAATTATGTGACGTTTGACCTGACGCAGAAGCAGCATGACCGGTTCTATTTGAATTTTTCCAATGGTGTGCTCTGGCCCTTGTGCCATTACCGCACCAATCTGATCCGCTACACCCGTGAGGATTGCGACGTCTATTATGAGGCGAACCGGGTTTTTGCGGATCGGTTGATCGCACTGCTGGAGCCGGGTGATACGATCTGGATCCATGACTATCATCTGTTCCCGCTGGGCCAGATGCTGCGTGACAGGGGCGTGACGGGGCGGATCGGATTTTTTCTGCATATTCCGTTCCCGCCCTGGAGCGTGGCGCGGCTTCTTCCCAAGCTCGACATGCTGCTGACCGGTCTGGCGGCCTGCGATCTGATTGGTGTTCAGACGGTCGAGGACGAGGCCAATCTCAGAGGGTGCTTCGAGGCCTATGGGCTGAAAGCTGCTGTGAAGGCTGTACCGATCGGGATTGATCCTGTGAGTTTCCGCCAGCAGGCGATTGAAAGCGCGGTCTCCGACGAGGTCGTGAAGATCGTCGATACGCTGGAAGGGACGCGGCTGATTATCGGGGTGGACCGGCTGGATTATTCCAAGGGTCTGCCGGAACGGATGAAGGGGTTCGAAGCTCTTCTGAAAAACTATCCCGAGCATCGCGGGCAGGTGACGTTCCTTCAGGTCACGCCGGTGTCACGGGGTGGGGTGGAAAGTTACCGACTGCTCAAGGAAGAACTGGACGGGCTGGTCGGGACGATCAATGGTGCTTATGGCACGCCGGACTGGGTGCCGATCCGCTATACGACCTGGCCGATCGGGCGCGATATTCTGGCGGGTCTGTATCGGATGGCGGATGTGGGGTTCGTCACGCCGTTGCGCGATGGCATGAATCTGGTGGCCAAGGAGTTCATTGCGGCTCAGGACGAGGAAGATCCCGGCGTTCTGGTGTTGTCGCGGTTTGCGGGAGCGGCTCCGGAAATGCCTGAAGCGCTGCTGATCAACCCGCTGGATGCCGAAGGCATGGCGGATGCGCTGCATATTGGCCTGACCATGGACGTCAAGGCCCGTCATGCGGCATGGTCGGCGATGTATGAGGAAGTTTCCCGCAATACCGCAGGAAGCTGGTCCAAGCAGTTCCTTGATAGTCTGGAGGAAATCCGTTCGTGCCCATGAACAGACCACGCCGCCCCGTTTCCACGACTGCGTTGGGTGGCTTTTATGTTCTGGCCGGAGCGGTGGCGCTTGGGGTTGTCTGGTTTGCCGAACACTGGCTGAAGCTCGCGCCCTGCGAGCTTTGTCTGTGGGAGCGGCGTCCGTGGTGGGTGCTGATCGGGATTGGCGTGGTCACAGCTCTGCTTCCGAGGCGTTATGCGCGATATATGGTTTTTGCCGGGCTTTTATGCCTTATGACCAGCATTGGTCTGGCCGTGCTGCATGCAGGTGTGGAACACAAGTTCTGGCCAAGTCCCGCGCCTGAATGCCGTGCCCCGTCTTTTCACGGAGGTAGTTTCAAGGACTGGATGGCGGCGATGCCCGCCCGGCCGAACAAGCCATGTGATTCGCCGGATTATCTGTTCGGGCTGCCCGTTTCCATGACGGAGCTGGGTGGTCTGTATGCTGTCGCGGTTTTTGTTATTGCCCTGATCGGGAGCGTCCGTATGGGACGCTCCCGACGCTGAGAGCTGTGCTCAGAGGCGTGTGCCGCGTCCGCGGCCGAAGATGAGGCTGATGACCAGCAGCACCAGGAAAATGAAGAAAAGGATCTTGCCGATATAGGCAAAATCTGCCGAAATTCCGCCAAAGCCCAGCACCGCAGCAAACAGGGCCAGGATCAGGAAGGCAATGGTCCAGCGTAGCAGGTCCATGAAATGTCTCCTTTGTCAGTCGCGCCCTCCGACGGAGAAGCGGGGTTTGAAAAGGTGAACGGTGGCGGAGTTCACGGGTTCATTTTCGCAACATCCGTTTTGTGTGGGAGCCGGGTGCCGGGCTCCTGTTGTTCGTAAAGCCGTCGCCGGAGGATCGCCATGACCCTGTTCCGCTCTTTGTATCATCAGGGATTTGTTCGGATCGCAGCCTGTACGCTGCCGGTGACGCTTGCTGATCCGCTGAAAAATGCGGAGCGGACGCTGGGCGTTTTGCAGGACTGTGACCGGCAGGGTGTGGCGGCGGTGGTTTTCCCTGAACTGGGGCTGACGGGCTATACGCTGGACGATCTGCGGTTTCAGGACGTGGTTCTGGATGGGGCGCTTGAGGCGCTTCGGTGTGTTGTCGCGGGATCGCGGGATTTGTTGTCCGTTGCAGTGGTGGGGGTGCCGCTGGTGCGGGACGGTCTGCTCTATAATTGTGCGGCGGTTGTGCATCGGGGGCGGGTTCTGGGTGTGGTGCCAAAATCGCATCTGCCGCGCTATCGTGAGTTTTATGAGCCCCGGCATTTCACGTCCGGGCTTCGGACTACGGGGAGCATTCGCTTGTTTGGGGGGGATGTGCCGTTTGGCGCGGATCTGCTGTTTCAGGCGGAGGATGTTCGTGGGCTGACGCTCGGCGTGGAAATCTGTGAAGATCTGTGGGTGGCGTCTCCGCCGAGTGGAAAGCTCGCGGAAGCAGGTGCGATGGTGATTCTCAACCCGTCAGCTTCTCCGGTGACGATCGGGCGGACGGATGATCGGTCGCTGTTGTGTCAGGCGCAATCCATGCGGACGCTGACAGCCTATGCTTATGCGGCGGCAGGCGAGGGAGAATCCACGACGGATCTGGCGTGGGACGGGCAGGTCTCGATTCATGAGGCCGGGCGACTTCTGGCGCAGTCGGATCGTTTTCCGCAGGGAGAGCGGCTGGTTGTGGCGGATGTGGATCTGGATCTGCTGCGGCAGGAGCGGATGCGGACCGGGCAGTTCGGGCAGGCGGGGCAGGAGTTCCGGACTGTCGGGTTCACGCTCCAGCCTCCGATGACGGATCTGGGGCTCAAACGGGAGGTTGTGCGGTTTCCGTTTGTGCCATCCGATGCGCGTACGTTGGCGCGGGACTGTTACGAGGGCTGGACCATTCAAGTCAGTGCGTTGCGGCGGCGATTGCAGGCCAGTGGCGCGCAGCGGGCTGTGATTGGGGTGTCAGGCGGACTGGACAGTACGCTCGCGCTTCTGGTGGCGGTGCGGGCGGCGGATGAGCTTGGCTGGCCGCGGACGCATGTTCTGGCCTACACGATGCCCGGATTTGCGACGGGAAGTGAAAGCCGCTCTCTGGCTCATGCGCTCATGAAGGCGCTGGGTGTTGAAGTGAACGAGCTGGATATCCGGCCTACGGCGCAGACCATGCTGGCGGGGATCAGCCATCCCTTTGCGGAAGGGAAGCCTGTTCATGACATCACGTTCGAGAACGTGCAGGCGGGGTTGCGGACCGATTTCCTGTTCCGGATCGCCAATTACCGCAATGGAATTGTGATCGGGACCGGCGATCTGTCGGAATTGGCGTTGGGCTGGTGTACTTACGGCGTGGGGGACCAGATGTCCCATTACAACGTCAATGCCGGGATGCCGAAGACGCTGATTCAGCATGTCATCCGCTGGCTGGCGCATGAAGGCAAGCTGGGTGAAGGGGTTGGGCCCGTTCTGGAGCAGATTGTCAGCGCGGAGATCACGCCCGAGCTGGTCCCTGATACCGGGCAGGGCGTTCAGAGTACGGAGCAGACGATCGGGCCGTATCCGCTTCAGGATTTCACGCTCTATTATGTTCTGCGTCATGGGTTCCGGCCGTCACGGATCGCGTTTCTGGCAGAGGTCGCTTGGGGTGACGCATCTCGGGGGGGCTGGCCCGCGCACTATCCTGAAGATCGGAAAATTGCCTACGATCTGGCGCAGATCCGGTATTGGCTGGAAATTTTTCTTCGGCGGTTTTTTGGGACGAGCCAGTTCAAGCGCTCCGCCATGCCCAATGGGCCGAAACTGGTGGCGGGAGGATCTCTTTCCCCACGGGGAGACTGGCGCGCGCCCTCTGATGGGACGGCCACGGCGTGGCTTGAGGAGTTATGGGATAATATCCCTGAAACGAACACAGCTCTGTGAACTTTTGGGAGGAATGATTGTTAGGGGGTTTTGTCTTTTGGCATTCGTGCCAATATGTCTCAAACACGTCACCTTACAGGAATATGACTCATCATGGCTTATGCTACGATCAACCCTTATACCGGTGAGACGCTCAAGACTTTCCCGGATGCCACCGATCAGGAAGTCCAGACCGCGCTGACCGAAGCCTATGATGCGTTCAAGAGCTGGCGTCATACCTCCTTCGCCGAGCGTGCGAAGATTATGACCGCCGCCGCCAATATCCTTCGTCGTGATATCGACAAGTATTCCCGTCTTCTGACGCTGGAAATGGGCAAGATTTACGCCGAAGCCAAGGCCGAGACGATCCTGTCGGCTGAAATCTTCGAATATTATGCCAAGCATGCCGAAGAGCTTCTCAAGTCCGAGAAGCTGCCGGTTGCGGACCCGAACTCGGGCGACGCCGTGCTGATCCATCAGCCGCAGGGCATTGTTTTCGCAATCGAGCCGTGGAACTTCCCGTTCTACCAGATCGCCCGCATCATTGCGCCGCAGCTTTCTGCTGGTAACACGGTCATTCTCAAGCACGCTTCCAACGTGCCGCAGTGTGCGGCTGCGTTCGATGATATGATGAAGGAAGCCGGGCTGCCGAAGGGCGGGTTCCGCAACCTGTATGCCGCTCGTCATCACACCGAGACAATCCTCAAGGATCCGCGCGTCTGTGGCGTGGCTCTGACGGGGTCCGAAGGCGCAGGCGCTATTGTTGCCGGGATTGCAGCACAGGCCCTGAAGAAGTCCACGATGGAGCTGGGCGGTTCCGATGCTTTCGTCGTTCTGGACGATGCGGATCTGGAAAAGACCGCGAAATGGGCCGCTTTCGGTCGTCACTGGAATGCCGGTCAGGTCTGCGTGTCCGCTAAGCGTCTGATCGTGGCGGATGCCGTCTATGATCGTTTCCTTGAGCTGTACAAGGCGGAAGTTCTCAAGCTGAAGGCTGGCGATCCGATGGATGCGTCCACCACGCTGGCACCGCTGTCGTCGCAGAAGGCTGCGGACGATCTGAAGGCTCAGGTCGAAGAAGCCAAGAAGCATGGTGCGGTTGTCGAGGCGATTGGCCCGTCGGTGCCGGAGAAGGGTGCGTTCTTCCAGCCGCTGCTGATGACCAACCTGCACGAGAACAATGAAGCTCGTCTGTGGGAGTTCTTTGGTCCGGTCACGCAGCTCTATCGTGCCAAGGATGATGCGGACGCCATTCGCATTGCCAATGACTCGCCGTTCGGTCTGGGTGGTTCGGTCTTCACGAAGGATACCGCGCGCGGCGTGAAGGTTGCCGAGCAGATCTATACGGGCATGGTCTATATCAACCATCCGACGATGGTGAAGGCTGACCTGCCGTTCGGTGGCGTGGCCCGTTCGGGTTATGGCCGCGAGCTGATCGGTCTGGGCATCAAGGAATTCGTCAATCACAAGCTGATCGACGTTGTGGATATCGACGCACCGTTCTGATTGGGGCGTGTCGGGCTTCTTTCGAGGAGCCCGGTTCGATCTTTCAGGTTATGAAAAACCCGCTTCCGGAGCTGTCCAGGAGCGGGTTTTTTTGTATCCGGTCTGGAATAGCCTCAGTTTCTCCGGGGTTTTGCCTGTTCGGCGCTGAGGCGGATCCACGGATGGCGTGCCTGAACGAAGGCCACGACGCGGGCTTTGTGAGCGTCTTTTTCAGTCGAGGCATTTGTCATGGATGTCTCATGCTGGCGATAATCAGCTAGAATCTGCGGGACATGATGGCCGGGCAGGCCGCGTTCCGCCATGGAGCACCACAGATCGAAATCCTCCCATCCCATTGCTTCACGTGAAACATAGTAGCCGCCGACAGCAGCCCAGGCCCATTTCGTGACCATGGCCATCGCGTCGATGCGATTTCCGGAAACGAGGGAGAGCGGGTTGAAGGGTAGGTCTCCCAGAAGTTCGGGGGTGCCTGGCTGGTGGTGGGTGTCAGCAGTCATGTCCATTAGGACTGGGCCGTTTTCGTTGAAACAGGCGATGAGCGGATAGGCATAGGCCGTGCCGTTATTCATGGACTCCAGAAGTGTTTCACAGGCTTCGGGGCGCAGGATGTTGTCGGCATCGAGTTGCATGACATGGACCGTTTCGGCTGCATCCATGCCGATATTTCGTGCGCCGCCCAGTCCGGCATTCGTGAGAGACTGGCGCAGGATCAGGCGATTGAAGCGTTCGCGGTGTCGTTCCATCCATGTTGTGGCCAGAGCGAGCGAACCGTCGGAAGATCCGTCGTCCACGACGATCAGATCAAGCACGGGCAGTGTTTGGGCGGCAACGGATTCCAGTGCGTCCAGAAGATGTGCCTCGTAATTATAGGAGGTGATGACGACCGTGACCGGGGCTTCTCCTAAGGCATCATGATGAAAAATGGTCTGGCTGGCGGGGATGACGGGCAGTTCCGGCGGGGCAAGGCGATCTCTGGCCAGATGTGTCTCGGCGGCGCGGGCCGCTGCGTCGTCCCCGTTCAGGGAGGTGAGTGCGAGTTTCATTCGCTGGGCCTGAGCCTGCGGACCGAAGGGCCAGAGAATGGAATGATAGGCATCCCGTGCCATCCGGATGCGCCGTTCAGGGTGGTCGATCAGTTCTAGCAGAGCGTCGTGCCATTCGGACGAGCTATCGGCGAGAAAGCCGGTTTCTCCGTGATGGATGACGCGCTGGAATGGGCCTGTAGGGGATGCGACTGTTGCCACACCGGACAGGGCGGCCTCGAAGAACTTGATCTCGCTTTTGGCTTCGCAGAAGACATTCCCTGTTTCCAGCGGTGCGATGGAGATGTCGAACCGTGCGAACTCGTCCTGCAGTTCTGCGAGCGGCACCATGTCGCGCCATTCGATTTGGTCCTGCACGGGGATCAGGCTGGGAAATTCTTCCACGAGCAGAATGGGGCGATGCGTTTCGGGTTCGCGAAACAGCACAAGCCGGGCTTGTGGGCGTTGATGCAGGATATCTGCGATGGTCGGACAGATGGGTGCGAAATCCCGCTGATGTGTCCGCGAGCCTGCGGCGTAGCCGATGCGGACCAGTCCGTCTCCGGCATTGACGCGTCCTGGCTCTCCACGCATGCGCAGGGCTATCCGGGCCCGTTTCAGCGAGGCCATATCATAAATATTGGGCAAAAGGTGAACGACGGGGCGCAGACTGTGCATGGCAAAGACAAGCTCCGCCGTCGTGGTTGAGCCCTGATCGCAGCGCAGGAAAGTGCGACGCATGTCCGAGAAGCAGCGCTCGATCTGTTCTTCTGTAGCGCCGATTGAGCGGATGCCATCAATCAGGTCCACGCGCGCATAATGCGGTACGAAGACGATATCGTCGGCGTCAAAGATGGTGACGACATTTTCAGATCTGGCGAGATCGAAAATCGTACTGACATGACCACTATATTCAACCCGCCAGAACACCATGACGTCCGCCCAGTGGATGTCGTCATAGCCAACTGAAGCACAGGGCAGGACTCTGGCGTCGAAGCCTGCATCCCGGGCGGCGGCTGCATTTCGGTCGCAGCGGTAGAGAACGCCGGGAGTGTTTGGCTCGCCGGCAATGAACAGGACGCGGGAGACGGAAAAAGGCGCGGGGGGAGAGACGATGACGTCTTCATCGGCTGCTGACTCCTGACTCGGAGTCTCGATGGGTGCAGGCCGTGGAAGAAGAGAGCGTTTCAGGCGACGGCAGACCCGAAGCCAGAAAGGAGGGACCGGGACGGGGGAAGGTTCAATGGAAGGAGCGGGGAGGTGGGGGGTGCTCTTTTCCTCCGAGTGGGTGTCTGAAAGGGCCACGGCCTTTTTGTTGGACAGCATCCGGAGTGAAACACGCAGGTCCTGAATGAGGTGTGTTTTCTCCAGAGAGTCCTGCTGTACGCTGTGTATTTTAGCGCGCAGGAGGCGCGTCTTACGATTGTTACGAAGAAGCTGCTGGATGGCGTGACGGTAATCCCTGCTTTCCGAAGTGTCGGAAAGAAGAAAGCCCAGAAAGGGGGAGTCGCCTGCGTGAGTGAGGACGTTTTCTGGAGTAAACGCAAAGAATCCTTCGGAGTGTTGGTTTCCAAAATGCAGGACAGGAACTGAAGAAGAGCTCCCTGCTGTTTCTCCTGTAACTTGAAGCAGGATGGGGGGGGGGAGGGCATCGTTCTGAAGTGCGTGGGACACGATCCGGATATCGCTGGCCGGAAGCGATGTTTCCAGAAACGAACGAAGACTCCGGTGCGTCAGTCTGAAGAGGCATGGCGAATAGTCGATCCGGGCAGCTGAGATACCCTTTTCCTCGGTTAGAATGATCATCAACCAGGCGATCAAGTGAATGTGATCAATCAGATCCTGTCGATTGGAAGAAATTGGATCATCAGTCTTTTCTGATGTCAGCAGAAGCGCCAGACGCGCCAGAAAATGGTCGGTCGTTGAAGGGGGTGGAGAAGGCGGTTTGGGAAAATTCACGAGCAGGCCTGTGAGGATCGGTTTTTCTGCGGAAGGTGGTATGTCTTGAAAATAGAGACATGCCATTTTTCTAAGGATTGAAGCGTGTGTCTTAATATTTATTTCTTATGAAATTAACATTGACGGAACTTTTTCGATATAAAAGGATTTGATTGAAGAGTTGGGTGATCCACTCTTTTCCGTGTTCATATAATGGAAACGGAGAACTCTTTGTCGGCGCTGCCTTTCGAATCTGTAAATGTCGGATCATGAATCCTTGTATCGTGCGCAAAGTTGATTGCTTTTGACAATCCGGCTCTGGTATGTGCAAGACTCGTCGCTCGATCATTTGGGTGGTCCGAGGGCCGCCGGTGCGAGGCAACCTTTTTTAGGAGTGCACAGTAATGGGTACCATTACTACAGTCGTTGGCGCCTCCGGCCAGACCTTCGCGGTCACGGTCAATGGTGGGCAGACCCAGCTGCTGGCGCAGCAGTACCAGACTGCTCTTTCCACCCTCCACACCAGTGGCGGGCTTGATTCTTATGACCTGGTCGCCGGTAGTAACTCTGCTACGGGGACCAATCCGGGCCATGGCCTGATCAGCCAGGGCGGTAATTACTCCGTCTCTGGTGGCACCACCCAGTATATCTCCATTGGCAGTTATTCCGAGTCCGGTCAGGACACGCTGAATTCTGCCGTGAGCCTGGATGTGTCGGGTAGCACGGCCAGCAATATCAGTGTTCTTGCTGGCGATTATGCCGGTGTCACGTTCAAGGCTGGTAACCAGAACGGTACGTTCGTTGGCGGTGTTGGAAACAACACGTTCGATGGCGGAAGCTCTTCCGGTAACTGGACCGTTGCGACGGGTGACGGTAACGACACCATTACGGGCACCAGCGGCAATAACACCATCAGTGCTGGTCTGGGCAACAATAAAATCGTTCTGGGCAGCGGGACGAATGTCGTTCGTTCCGAAGGTCAGGACACCATCGACGGCGTGACCGGTACGGATACGGTTACGCTGCTCGGCGGTAGCTCTGTAGTGACGCTGGGTGCCAACGCAACGGTTTACGACACGACGTCGCACAACACCGTTTCGGGTGGCAACAACAGCTTCATCACGGGTGGCAGCTCCAGCACCTACTTCTCGACCGGCGCTATCAGCACCGTTTCGGGTGGTCTGAACGACACGATCTCAGCTTCTGCTGATATCTGGCAGATCCGTGGTACGTCCAATTCCATCACGGCTTCGGGCTCGCTCACGTTCCTGAACGGCACGGGTGCAACGACCGTTTCTGCCGGTGCGTCCACACTGTTCGGTGCTTCGGGTCTCGACCTGCTGCTGGTTGGCGGTTCTGCAAGCTCGACCAACCTGTTTGTTGGTGGTGACGGCAACGAGACCGTGTCGGCCGCGTCTTCCAATGGCACGCTGCACGCCTTCGCTGGCAAGGGTAACGAGACTATCATCGGTGGTTCTGCTTCCGACACACTGGTTGGTGGTTCGGGCGCGGCGACCCTCACGGGTGGTTCGGGTGCTGCAAACCTGTTCGCCCTGAACAAGGGTGCTGCCGGTGGTGATTACACGATCACCGACTTTGGTAGCGCTGCCGGCAACCTGATGGCTCTGTACCAGTATGGCCTTCAGAACAACAACGGTCTGGCGAACGTCCTGTCGAATGCTACGGTTGCTGGTGGTAACTCCACGATCGCACTGTCCGACAACTCCAAGATCACGTTCGTGGGCATCAGTGATCTGAAAGCTTCGGACTTCACACTGAGCTGATTACGGTCTCTGTCATCTGACAGAGCTGTAATGTTCGGGAAGGCCGGGTCCGCGAGGGTCCGGCCTTTCGTGTTTCTGCCCTTTTTGAAAGCCTGACGGAATGCGCGATGACGCGCGCGACTCACTGACTGAAAGCTATCGAAGTGCGGCCCGTCTGAACGGGTTGAGAGCAGAAGAGCTGCAGAGAGAAAATCAACAGCTTCTTCGACAGATTTCTTTGATTCAGGCCTCCCTGTCTTGGCGTGTGACGCTTCCTCTGCGTGCTGTTCGTGCGCTGATGTTGGGAAAATCGCTGTCTGGTAGGCCTGTGCGGGATTTGCCGGGACGGTTTGTGCGTCTGTGGGGGCGGGATGGGTTGGCCGGCATTCAGAAAGCCGTCACTCATCGCTTGCGGCGTTTGCAGCGGGTCCATGCTAAAGCGCAGAATGGTCTTCCTGAAGTGGGAGACGATGCGGAACATCTGCATCCCTATAAAGCTGCTTCCGGGCACCAGTCAGATGGATTACAGCCTAAGGTCTTGATTATCGCAGAGCTTAGTCTGCGACAGTGTGCCAAATACCGCGTTTGGCAGAAGCGGGATTTTCTGACGGCGCTGGGCTGGTCGGTTCAGGTTGTTGACTGGCGCGATATTGCTGAGGCCATGTCTGCGCTGCAGCTTTGCACACAGGTTATTTTTTATCGGGTTCCCGGATTTGAAGATGTTCTGAAACTTGTTCAGGAGGCCCACCGGCTGGAACTGTCGCCGCGATGGGAAGTCGATGATCTGATTTTCGATGAAGAGGAATATCGCCAGAACGGGAATATCGAAACGCTGCCCGCAGCAGAACGCGATCTTCTGCTGTCCGGGGTGGTGTTGTTTCGCCGGTGTATGTTGGCCTGTGGCCGGGGTATTGCCTCGACTGAAGCGCTGGCTGGGGCCATGCGTAAGGCGGGTCTGTCGGATGTAGTGGTTCTGGAGAATGCTCTGGATGTGGAAACGCTGAAAGTTGCGGCGGCACTGCCGCGGCATTCGGGTTCAGAGCGTTTGTGGGTCTCCTATGGATCTGGAACCAACACCCACGATGCGGATTTCAGGCAAGCAGAGTCAGGTCTGCTGGCTGCGATGGCTGAAGAACCCCGGCTTTGCCTGAGGGTGATCGGCCAGTTGCAGCTTTCCCCGGCATTTGAGCGGTTTGGGGACCGGGTCGAACGTCTGACCGAACTCTCCTACGCTGACTATCTCAAAGCTCTGTCGCAGACGGATATTGCGATTGCGCCGTTGGAACCGACGCTGTTCAACGACTGCAAGAGCAACATCAAGTTTCTTGAAGCCGCGATTGTCCGGGTGGCCGCGATCTGCTCTCCCCGGGCAGCCTTTCTGACGGTGGTGCGGGATGGACAGAATGGATGTTTGGCGGCGGATGTCGCAGCATGGCGGGATGCCTTTCTCAGACTGGCGCGGGACGACGATTACCGACGGTGTCTGGCGGAGGCCGCGTATAAAGACGTGATGGCCCGCTACGCGCCGGAGGCGATGGTTCAGACACAGGCCCAGCTTCTGTTTGGGGTTCCAGCCGTTCAGGAGGCGCAGGATCTCAGAGTCCTTATGGCGAATGTCTACTTTGCCCCCCGGTCTTTCGGGGGTGCCACGATTGTGGCTGAGGAGATGGGGCGTCGGTTGGTGCGTAAAGGGGTGAAGGTCAGTGTTCTGACGTCCCGCTCCAGCGTTGCGGATCTTCCTGATGGCGATATTCGCTACGATGTGGATGGCATGACGGTTTTTGCCTCGGTTCTGCCGGATGATCAGGGTGGACTGGGGCAACTGGATAATCCGGCCATGGCGGCGAGGTTCTCGGAAATTCTGGAAGCCTGTCAGCCTGATGTGGTTCATGTTCATGCCGCGCAGGGACTTGGAGTCGGGCTTTTGCGGGTGTGTCAGGAGAAGGGGGTTCCCTATGTTCTGACGCTGCATGATGCCTGGTGGTTGTGTGAGCGCCAGTTCATGGTGCGCGCTGACGAGCGTTACTGTTTCCAGACGACCATTGACCCCGCTGTCTGTCAGGCCTGTGTGCCGGGTGCGCGGCATCTTGCGGATCGGGCAGTGGTGATGCGACAGGCCTTGAATGGCGCGGCTCTGTTGATCAGCCCATCGCAGGCGCATCGTGAGTTGTATCTGGCGAACGGGATTGCACCCGAGCGGATCGTGGTCAACCGGAACGGGTTTTGCTGGCCTGAGCGTCCGCGCAGGAAGCGGACTGCCGGGGGGGCGCTGCGGTTTGGGTTTGTCGGGGGGACAGAGGCCGTCAAGGGCTATGGTCTGCTGAAAGAGGCAATGCAGTCCCTGTCCCGGAGCGACTGGGAGCTTGTGTTGGTTGATAACAAACTCAATCTAGGGTTCCAGTCGATTTTTCCTGAAGACTGGTCTGTGCGGGGTCGGCTGCGTGTTGTCCCGGCTTATACGCAATCAGGACTGGATGATTTTTACGATCAGATCGACGTGCTGCTTTTTCCGTCTCAATGGAAGGAAAGCTACGGCCTGACGGTGCGCGA
Source organism: Gluconobacter sp. Dm-73 (assembly GCF_018256215.1). Taxonomy (NCBI): domain Bacteria; kingdom Pseudomonadati; phylum Pseudomonadota; class Alphaproteobacteria; order Acetobacterales; family Acetobacteraceae; genus Gluconobacter; species Gluconobacter sp. Dm-73. The sequence goes on from NZ_JAERLW010000014.1 coordinate 45,760, forward strand.
GGCGTTGGCACGGGATGTCTGGGTGGTGACGACCTCTCCAGGGGGGCAGTCCGAAGACGTGGTAGATGGGGTGAACGGAACCTGCCTGCCGCTGGATGGCAAAGCCAAGACGCTGGCCGAAGCTGTCTCGGCGTTGTTGGATGCGCCTGAACGCTTTGCAGATTACGCCAATCCTTTTCGGGAGCGGCTTGCGACCTATGATATGCAGGCAGACGAGCTTTATGGCTTTTTGAAACAGGCGTCCGGTCGAACGATCTAACGTCCGAGGAGCAGAGCGGTGAGGGCATGGCGTCGGTCTTCGCTGGCGAGTGCCTGGACCGCACGGGCTCGCAGGCTTGCCCGAGCAGAGTGGTTGCGAGGCGGTGTTGCGGCCAGATAGGCCGCGATCCAGTCCGGATTAAAAAACGTTGGATCGGGGATTTCCGCGCGCCAGAGATGGATGGAGGCGATGCCGCTCGGATTGTCGCGCAGAAGCTCCGTTTTGATGAACGGGGCATTGCCCGATTGCAGGACGGTTCGCCAGTCCGCATGCATAGGATTGATTGCTAAAAGACGCGCCAGACCCCGGGTGCTGCTCCAGGAGGCTCCTGTGGAGAGACTGGCGGCCTTGATGGCTAGTCCGAGGCCGAGTTCTCCGTGCAGGACGATTTCGTCCTTGGTCATGTCGTTGAACGGCTGGTTGAAAATGCGTTGGATCGCCGGATGATGCAGGGCGTCGTGCGTCATGCACAGGAACCATGACTGGAGATGGGACACGACTGCCTCTGAGCGGACCATGCCCCAGACCTGAAACTTCTTTTCTCGCATCCGGTTCATGATGGGACGCAGAGGGAGGAGGGGGCCGAAGACGCTGTCGTTGGTGAAAAGAATTTCTGTTGCGTTGTCCGCATATCCCTTGGAGAGCAGGAACTGCCACGCTCCGAAGTCCAGTCCGGTATTGGGGCGGGGATGGACAGCCGCGGGGATTGGAGCGGCGGGGTTTGCAAGATCGTCCCGCAGGAGCTGGGCGGTGGCGTCCGAGAGGCCTGAGGCTGCGATATGAATTGTGAAACCGCAGGAGGCGATCTGGTTGAGGAGATGCCGTGTGTGTGGCGCTAGCCTGCTGTCAGGATTGTAATAGGCAAACAGGCAGACACGCATTGGTATTGACCCGATGGAGAAAGAAAGAAACGTTAAATTTATGATATTATGGTTGTTTATGAGCTGGATCTATATGAAATATTATGACACCTCGGAAAGGTGGGCCATTCGCCCGTTAGTTCGCTTGAGCAGAATTTCTGTACCGGAAAGACCCGATCTGTACTGAGTAAATCCGGAGTTTCATTCATGAGCAAAGCTTTTCTTGCCGCAGTTCTTCAGGATTCCATGAATTGCACCGGTGTGGTTGCCCAGAGGGCCGTCAATGACATGCTTGAGGCGATTATCGAGGAATTACGGGAAGAAGGGGGATTTACGCTGCCGTCTTTCGGAACATTCACGGTTTGCGAAACCAGAGCACGGCAGGCCGTTAACCCGAGAACGGGAGAGGCTGTGGCGGTTTCTGCGGGGCGGACCGTGCGGTTCAAGGCCAGTCCGGGGCTGAAGCAGTCTGTCTGAAAGAGAATGGCTGGGGTGGGAGGATTCGAACCTCCGCATGGCGGAATCAAAATCCGCTGCCTTACCGCTTGGCTACACCCCAATCGATGCGCTTCTTTGGAAGCGCATGCTTTTGGCCTTCTAGTCCGAACCGGTTGCCTTCGTAAAGTCCGAAGTCAGGATTCCAGTTCAAGATCGTGATCGGGCAGACCGGTTGTGTTCAGGGCCTCGTCCATTTTGCGTCGTGCTGAGGGTTTGAGAATGCCGTAACGCTCTGCACGATCCAGCGCGCTATCAAGGGCGGCCATGGTGGCGGCCAGATCCGGGCTCTCGTCTTTTTCCCAGGCCCGCATGGCATGGGCCCAGACAGCGGCCAGAGCATTGATACGCAGGACACCACCAAAGCCCGTACAGTCGATCCCGGCAGCCTCTGCCAGCCATTTCATGGAATCAAGAGTGGTGCCGGCCAGAAAGGCAGCCAGAGCAGGGTCGTAGGGCACGGCCTGAAAAACAGCACGGACGCCTTCGCGATATTCCTGAAAGATATCGAAGCGGCGCATGATCAGGTCGAAGAGATATTCCCGCAGCGTGCCGCCATTGCCGTCGTCACGCAGGGCGCTGGCATCGGCCAGACGCCCGAGTTGGAGCAGGAGGAGGGCTTTGACGGGGTAGCGTTTGCGGACCGTCTCGACCGGAAGGTCGGCGTCCCGGGCGGCATCCACGAGTGAAAAGCGGTGCCAGCCTTCGCTTGCAGCCAAGGACAGGGCGGACTGGAGAAGGGCGGCGTCGAAGGCTTCCTGTGCCAGATCCGGCGGACCACTCAGTGCCATGTCGTCGGATTCAAAGGGGTCCTGCCGTCCGTCCATACGGGTCTCCTGTCGAAAGCTTCTGGTTTATGGTGGGAGCGTTGCGGTCTGCCGACAAGCTCTCTCCCATAAAGAAACTGTCAGCCAGCGAGTTCGTCGGCCCGTTTTGTAGCAGCGTCAATAGCTTTTGGAACTGTTTGGGGCCAGGCATCGGGTTTCATGAGGACGGCCAGAGCCGCGGCGGTGGTGCCGTTGGGGCTGGTGACGGCCTTGCGGAGGTCTTCGGCGCTTTCTGGCAGATCGTCGAGCATGCGTCCTGCGCCATAGATTGTTCCACGAGCCAGACGTCGGGCGACATTTGGTGCCAGACCATGTTGCTGCCCCGCTTTTTCCAGAAGCTCGGCCAGCAGAAACACATAGGCGGGGCCGGAGCCGGAAATGGCGGTGACGACCGACAGATCGTCTTCGTTCTCGACCGGTACGACGTCTCCGACCGCAAAAAGTAGATCGTGACAGATGGATTTCTGCTCAGGAGTGGCGGCGGCCGAAGCATAGAGGCCGCTGATCCCGGCACCGACCGAGGAAGGGGTATTGGGCATGGCGCGCAGGATCGGAATGTCCGCGCCTGCAAGTCGCGCAGAGTCCGAAAGTGTCTCGCAGGTGCGTCCGGCCATGACCGAGAGAATGGCGGCACCGTTCATGCGGGGCCCCAGAGCCTTTCCAAGGGCATTGATCACGATTTCGGCAACGCTTGGTTTGACGGCGAGGACGATGATGTCGGGTTGAAAATCGGCAGGGATTTCGGCGGCTGTCCTGACGATGGTGACCGTATCGTCCGAGCCGGTTCGGTGTCGGTCGAGGACGACGAGGCGTGGCGGTGTGGGGGAGGCGAGCCAGCCGTCGAGCAGCGCGCCTCCCATCTTGCCGCACCCTGCAAGAAGGATTGAAGGGACGGAGGATGGCACGGTCAGGCGTCTCCCACACAGTCAAGCATGGCGGCGTCTATGGCCTCCTGCGGTGTTTTTCCGCCCCAGAGCGCGAACTGGAAGGCGGGATAGAATCGCTCACATTCGGACATCGCGATTTCCACGAGGTCTTCCATGCTTTCGCCGGGCAGCGTCTGCACGCCGCGCAGTAGCAGCGTATGTCGGTAGGAGGGCGTGCCTGTGTCGGGATCGACGGCGAAATGGCCGATCCAGAGGCGGTTATTGGCAAGGGAAACGAGTTCGTGGACGGCCGGACGGCGCTTTGCGGGGGAGCGCAGGTCCATGATGCAGTTCAGATGCAGGGCCGACAGTTCGTCGGACCATGTGAAATACAGGGAATAGTCGCACCACTGTCCGGGGGCCTGGGCGGCCATTTCGGACGGGCCGAGGCGTTCGAACTCCCATTCATAGAGGCCCATGACCTGTTCCATCAGGTCGAGCGGATGGGATTCTGTTTCATTGGTGAGTGAGGTGCTCAGGGCAGGCATGGCGGGTCTCCCAAGGCCGTGGAGCCTGGCACCGGCCTGGCGCCGGTGCGGCGCTCCAGATGTCTGCGGCCGGAAGCGGAAAATCCGCTCCCGACATCAATACGTTATGGAGCCTTTGCCCTGGGTGCAAGCATTACGTGTTACAATAACTACACGGTCTGGGGTGACTGTTGCAGATTAGCCCTGCGGGCCGCCTTTTTCTTCGGTTGCGAGCTCTTCGACAGCTGCGAGGCGCGATTCGATTGCGGCCAGACGCTGCTCGGCTGCGTCCTGCGCCATGCGCGCACGGGTTGCCATTTCCTGTACCGCGTCAAATTCGTCACGGCGCACGAGGTCGAGGCTGTTGAGGATTTCGTCCACCCGGGTGCGGACGATGGCATGAAGCTCCTCGCGGGCGCCGGTCACGGCGGAAAATGCGTTACCGGCAAGGCCAGCGAGGTCGTCGAAAAAGCGGGGTCTGTCAGCCATGATGAAGTTCCTGCTGTTCTGCGGCGTGTCGTGTCGGGCGCGTCGCTTGGATCGTTATCGGGGGCAGACTATACAGGAAGGATGATTATCGTCACCGGCGGGGCCGGATTCATTGGTTCGTGTCTTCATGCCGCCCTGCGTCGCCGGAGCTTGCGGACGGTTGTGGTTGACCGGCTCAGGGACGGGGTAAAGTGGCGTAATCTGGCGTCCCATGCGCCAGATCGCATCATCACGCCTGATGAGTTGGAAGGTTTCCTTGCGTCCGAACCGGATGTCGAAGCCGTGTTCCACATGGGGGGGATCAGCGCCACGACGGCGCGGGATGGAGACCTCGTCTGGTCGAGCAACGTGGCCCTGTCGCAGATGCTGTGGCGTTGGTGCGCGGCGCGGGGCGTGCGGATGATCTATGCGTCTTCCGCCGCGACGTATGGGGCGGCGGATCGGCCGGAGATGTTCCATGACGGGCTGGAGGGTATCGACAGCCTGAGGCCGTTGAACCTGTATGGTTGGTCCAAGCAGGCGTTTGATTTGTGGGTGAAGCGGGAAGTTGAAACCGGAGCGCCTGTGCCGCCGCAATGGGCAGGCCTCAAGTTCTTCAACGTCTATGGGCCGAACGAATACCACAAAGGGTCAATGATCTCTGTCGTGAAGGTCAAATACGACGAGGTGGTGCAGGATCGTGCGGCAAAGCTGTTCCGCTCGGACGTGCCGGGACTGGCTGACGGGCAGCAGCAGCGGGACTTCATCTGGGTCGGGGACGTTGTCAACGTCATGCTCTGGCTGTTCGACCATCCGCAGGTCAGCGGGCTGTTCAACTGCGGAACCGGTGTGGCGCGGAGTTATCTCGATCTGGCGCATGCGGTCTGTGACGCTGCGAAGCGGGCGCGGGATGTCGAGTTCGTGGACATGCCCGAGAAACTACGCGGGCAGTACCAGTCTTTTACCTGTGCGGATATGAGCCGGCTGCGCGCTGCGGGTTATGATGCGCCGTTTACGTCTCTTGAAGATGGAATCGGGCAGTATGTGCGCGACTATCTTTCCCGTTCCCACCCCAATCTCTGAGAGCCGATTCCGTGAGCCATCCTCTGATCTTTCCTAATTTTGATCCGGTTGCCTTTCATGTCGGCCCTCTTGCGGTGCGCTGGTATGCGCTGGCTTACATGGTGTCGTTCATCATTGCGCTGCCGATTGCGAAGCGTCTGAACCGTCTGTCGCCGGAAGTGGCGACGAAAGAGCAGGTCGATGACTTCCTGTTCTACGCCATCCTCGGCGTGCTTCTGGGCGGGCGGCTGGGTTATGTCCTTTTCTATCGGCCGATGGATTATTTTTCGCATCCGCTGGAAATCTTCAAGACGTGGGATGGCGGGATGTCGTTTCATGGCGGGGCGCTGGGCGTCATTCTGGCGCTGGCCTATTTCAGCTGGAAGAACCGTCTGAGCTTTCTGGCCTTTGCGGACCGGATCGTGCCGGTGGTGCCGATCGGGCTGGGGCTTGGTCGTTGTGCGAATTTCGTGAACGGGGAGTTGTGGGGGCGCCCAGCATCTCCGGATCTGCCCTGGGCGATGATTTTCCCGACCGGTGGGCCGATTCCGCGTCATCCGTCCGAATTGTATGAAGCCCTGACCGAGGGCGTGCTCCTGCTATGCGTCATGCTATTTGCGACCAGTCGTCCGGCGGCGCGCGAGCGGTTCGGGTTCCTGTCGGGGCTGTTTCTGTTCGGTTATGCCTGCGCACGGAGTTTCTGCGAGTTTTTCCGTCAGCCGGATGCGAATATCGGGTTCCTGTCCGGGGGCACCACGATGGGGCAGTTGCTGTGCATTCCGATGGCGCTCGCGGGGATGGGGCTCATGGTTTACGCGATGCGGCGCCCGGCGCAGGTGTCGGCACATGTCTGAATCCGTGCTGACGGGATCTGTTCTCAAGGTGCCGCATGGGTTCTTCACGCGGCTCGGGGGCGTCTCTCCGGCGCCGTATGACAGTCTGAACTGTTCGCTGTCCTCCCAGGACGATCCTACGAATGTGACGGAAAACCGGGCGCGTGTGGCGCGGACGCTCGGGGTGGAGCCGGATCATCTGCTGGGGCTGAAGCAGACGCATAGTGACATCACTGTGCCTGTGACAACCGAAACGCCCCTGTGGGTGGCGGGCACCGGGCAGGTTGGGGATGCGCTGGTGACGGACCGGCCTGAGATCGGCGTCGGTGTGATTACGGCGGATTGCGGACCGGTGCTGCTGTCTTCTGAGGATGGGCGGATCGTGGGTGCGGCCCATGCGGGCTGGCGTGGCGCTGCGGGCGGGATTCTGGAATCCGTGGTGGCGCAGATGGTTGCGCTGGGGGCTGTGGGGATTCGGGCTGTTGTCGGGCCTTGCATTGCACCGGCGAGCTATGAAGTTGGGCCGGATATGCGCGATGCTGTTCTGGCTTATGGGGCGGAGGGGGAAATCTTTTTCCGTTCAGCGCCTCGCGCCGGGCATTTCCTGTTTGATCTGCCGGGCTATTGCGGGTTTCGTCTGGAACAGGCCGGGGTCCGGACCGTACAGATTTTGGGCGTCGATACGCTGACAGACCAGCGTTTCTTCAGCCATCGCCGCCGGACCCTCGCAGGGGGCGGCCATATCGGACATCAGATTTCGGCGATCCGCCCGCTGGCCTCCCCACTGGGCTGAGGGCGGCGAAGGCCGGATTTCTCCAGCAGCCAGCGATCGGCGGGGCGTGAGAGGAGACGGTCCACGAGGGTGCCGAGGCAGAAGGACAGGCCGAGGGTCGGGAGGAACCAGACCCAGCCGAACGTCCAGTTTTCGCCAGTGGCCTTGAACAGGTGGACTATCGGCATGACCACGAACATGTGACTGAGATAGATTTCGTAGCTCAGTCTGCCCCACTGACGAGGCCATGTCAGAAACCGGCTTGCGGTCGCCTTGCCCCAGCCGTTGTAGAAGGCCAGCAATAGAGCCGCGCAGGATATTGTAAAGAACAGCGGGGCGCCGTAGTTCAGGGTCTGCCAGAGGATATGGCTGTCCAGCAGATAGAGCCCGACACCGAATGCTCCGGTCCAGCCCAGCCAAAGCGTGAGACGCGCGAACATGGCAGGCGGTATTTGGTGTGCGAGCAGGGCTGTGCAGACGCCCATGGCGATTGCGGAAATTCCCGGTCCATAGGCTTCGTCCTGCCAGATTTCCGAAGCGTCTCGGATCTGCCATTCCGCAAAAGGCAGGGACAGGGCGAGCAGCGCGAACATGCAGACGAGAAGTTTGGGGCCGACCAGTTTCGGGACGCGTCCGATCAGAAGACAGAGGATCGGGAAGGCCAGATAGAACAGTTCCTCGACCGACAGTGACCAGAGTACGTCCCAGTTGGCCGGGAGGTAGTTCGTTCGGGCTTCGTAGAGGTTCAGATGCATGAAAAGGGTGGCGAAAATGGCGCCGGGCAGAGTCTGGCCCTCATGGTGGAAGAGGAAGTCAGGTGCTCCCGCGAGGTTGAGCGCGGCGAGAACTCCTAACAGGACCAGCAGGCATGGCAGGATTCGGCAGGCGCGACGTCCGGAAAAGGCGAGGATGTTGATGCCGCCCAGACTGCCCCAGCGCCGCATTGTGTGATCGGTGATCAGGAAGCCTGAAATGACGAAGAAGATTTTCACACCTTTGGCGCCATCCCACGTCAGGGCTTTCAGTAGAAAGGCTGGGAAAACTGCGGCAAGGCCGGTGTGCATCAGGGGAATGCGCGAAGCGAGATGATGGATGACGACGAGGATGATGGAGAGGCCTCTGAGGAGGTCTATCCCCGGATTGCGCTGCGCACCTGTCGTGACTGTCTGCACTTTGAGATCCCATTCTGCGAAAGCAGAACGTTTCTGTAATGGAAATCAGGCATGATTCCGTTCGGATTGCGACAGATGTGCAAAAAGAGGCTGAAGATACCCTCTGCCTCTCTATTTTGTCTCAGAGAGGGAAAATTTCTGAACCCGTCCGGAAGACGCGCCGTTAAGGAGGCAACTCTGTTCCATGACGACACAGGAGTGTTTCCATGCCAGCCGATCCCCGCACCTGCTATCCGCGCCCACCTTTCAAAGGTCAGACGCAGGCTTTCCCCGGTCTTTCGGAGAAGATGGTTCCGAAGCCTGATTATGGGGAAAAAACCTATAAGGGGTCCGGCAAGCTGACGGGACTTGCGGCTCTGATTACGGGGGGCGACTCCGGTATCGGTCGGGCTGCGGCGTTGGCTTTTGCCCGCGAAGGGGCGGATGTCGCGATTTCGTATCTGGAGACGGAGACGGATGATGCGCGGGAGATCAAAGCCCAGATCGAAGCTGAAGGCCGGACCTGTCTTCTGCTGCCGGGCGATATCCGTGAGGCAGCGCACTGTCGCGAGATGATCCGCAAAACTGTCGAGGCTTTCGGAAAGCTCGACATTCTCGTGAATAATGCGGCTTTCCAGAAAGCCCGTGCGAAGCTGGAAGAGATTTCAGATGAGGAGTGGAAACGCCATTTCTCCACGAATACGGATGCCTTGTTTCATCTGACAAAAGCTGCATTGCCGCATCTTCAGGCGGGCGCATCCATCATCAATACGTCTTCGGTCAATCTCAAGACGGCGCCAGAGCTGCTGGTACCATATTCCATGACAAAGGCGGCAATCGCGAATTTCACGTCCAGCATGGCGCAGCAGCTCGCCGGACGAGGCATCCGGGTCAATGCGGTGATGCCGGGTCCGATCTGGACGCCGTTTATTGTAACGGGCATGCCGGAAGACGAACAGGAACATCTCGGTTCCGATGTGCCTTTGGGCCGTCCCGGGCAGCCCGCTGAACTGGCGGGTGCATATGTCTACTTTGCCGATCCGCTGAACAGCTACACCACGGGGGCGCTTCTGGCAGTAAACGGTGGTGTGCCGATGATCTGAGATGGACGCCTGAGTTCAGCTCTTTGCAAACGCCTGCTCGTCGTCGAGCGGGCGTTTTTCTGTTCTGGGTCCGAAGAGGAGCGTGACGGTGGCACCGGACAGGAGGATCAGGGTGGTCAGGCCGAAGACGCCGGGAAAGCCGGCGATCGGGTAAAGCCAGCCGATCAGGACGGGTGAGGCGATGGCGCCGAGACGTGCGATAGCAGAAGCAAGGCCCATGCCGCGGGCGCGCAGAGCGGTCGGGAAGAGCTCGGGAGTGTAGGCGTAAATGCCGCCGAAAGTGCCGTTCATGAAAAAGGACAGTAGGATGCCGAAGATCAGGACCTCGGTGGGGGTCTGGCTGGCCGCCATACCGATGGCGCTGAGTGCTCCGGCGACCATGAAAAGCGCCACGGTTCCGCGTCGTCCCAAGCGGTCGGTGAGCAGGGCAGCGCAGGCATAGCCGGGAAGCTGGGCGAAATAGATCGAGATGGCGTAACCGAAGCTGCGGGTGATCGTCATGCCGCGTTCGATCATCAGGGTCGGGATCCAGGTGAAGAAGGCGTAGAAGCTGAAAGTGATGGCCAGCCACATTGCCCAGCTCATGAAGGTAGAGCGCCGCAGTTTCGGGGCGAACAGATCCCGGACCGGGCGCAGGGAAGGGGTGCCACGGTCGGTCGTGGTGGTCAGGCCGACCGCAAGGCCTGCACTTTCCTCAATGTCGCCGACGATGCGGCAGGCTTCTGCCGTTTGGCCGCGCTCGTCGAGCCAGCGGGGCGATTCAGGTAGGGCGCGCCGCCACCACAGCAGCATCAGGACCGGAAATCCCGTCAGGGCCAGAGCCCAGCGCCAGCCATCGTCCATGGCGGGGACAAGCATGAATCCCAAAAGTGCTGCCGTGACGTAGCCGAAAGAGTAGAACCCGGTCAGGGCTGCGGTGAAGGCTCCCCGATAGCGGGCGGCGACGAACTCGCTGAGATAGGGTGCGATGATGGTGGCTTCCGCACCCGCGCCGATTCCGGACAGCAGGCGGCACAGGAAGAAGGCGGTGAAGGAGGACGATCCGGCTGAGAGCAGGGAGCCGATGGCATAGATGGCCAGTGCGCTCATCATGACGCGGCGGCGGCCGGAGCGGTCTCCCCACCAGCCGGATAGCAGGGCGCCCAGCCCGTAGCCGAGATAGGTCGCGCTCCCCAGTAGTCCCAGCGCCGGGCCGCTCAGATGCCACTGGTTTTTCAGCATGGGTAGCGCAAAAGCGACAATCGCAGAATCGAGGCCGTCGAACGTATAGCCAAGGCCGCCGAGGAACAGCAGTTTCCAGTGAAAGCGGGTAAAGGGCAGGCATTCGATGCGGGCGGCGATGCTCATCGGTGGGGATATCTGCCGGAAACTGTGGAAACGGAACGCAATCGTAGCGGTCGCGGGATGGGATGGTCCAGAGGGGCGCAGCCGGGCCGTTGAGTCCGAAAATGGTTGTATCGGTGGCGGTTTTCCGCTACTCCGCGCCTCGCACAGGCACCCCTGGAGGTCTGTGATGAATGAAATTCAATACGCAGGAGCGTAACAGTGGCTAATTTGACGACACTTGCTGTCTCGACGCGTGCGAAGGCTGGTAAGGGGGCAGCGCGCGCTACGAGACGTGAGGGCCTGGTGCCAGCCGTGATCTACGGTGGCAAGGAAGAGCCCTCCATCATCGCACTTGATCCGCGCGTGATCATGAAGGAACTGCATCGCGGTGGCTGGTCCTCGCGCGTGTATAACCTTGCTGTCGAAGGCGCAGAGCCGGTTGCGGCCCTGATCCGCGACGTGCAGCTGCACCCGGTTTCCGATGCCCCGATCCATGTGGACTTCCAGCGCGTTACGGCTGGCACGAAGATCCACGTCGAAGTCTCCATCGCTTTCGTTGGCGAAGAGAAGTCCCCGGGCATCAAGCGTGGCGGCGTTCTGAACGTCGTGCGTCATTACATGGACGTGCAGGCTGATCCGGCGAACATTCCGGAGCACTTCACGGCAGATCTGAGCGGTCTTGAGATCCACGACAACGTACGTTGGACGGATCTTAAGGGCACCGAGGGCGTTGTGCTGACGGGTGGCCAGAACACCGACGTCGTCATTGCTTCCATCGCTGCGCCGACGGTTGATGCCGAAATGGAAGCCGAAGCCGCTGCGAAGGCCGCTGCTGCTGCTGAAGCCGCTGCCAAGCCGGGCGCAAAGAAGAAGTAATGTCATGAGGCTCTGGACCGGTCTCGGCAATCCCGAGCCGGGGATGAGCCGTCATAGACACAATATCGGCTTTATGGCGGTCGATGAGATCGCCAGGCGCCACGGTTTTTCGCCGTGGCGCAAGCGCTTCCGGGGGGAGACCTCCGAAGGCGTCATCGGAGGGGAAAAGATTCTGCTCCTCAAGCCGATGACGTATATGAACCTGTCAGGTGACAGTGTTCAGCAGGCCGCGCAGTTTTTTAAGGTTGCGCCGGACGATATCACCGCCTTTCACGACGAACTCGATCTTGCTTTCGGCAAGCTGCGTATCAAACGGGGCGGCGGGGCGGCGGGGCATAACGGTCTGCGGTCCATGGACAAATGTCTGTCAGGGCCGGATTACTGGCGTGTGCGGATGGGAATCGGTCATCCGGGACACAAGGATCGTGTGACGGGGCATGTGCTGGGTAATTTCGCCAAGGCGGAAGAGCCGGAACTCGAACGCTGGCTTGAAGCCATGGCTGATGCGGCACCCCTGCTGGCCAAAAAAGAGCACGAAGCCTTCATGACAAAGGTCGCCCTGCTGGCGGCGTAACAGCACTCCGGCTGAAATGGCCGGTCAGGGCCGGTCTGACGAACAAAGCGATGACGTCCATCAGGGCGTGGAATCCCATCAGCCAGATCAGGGGTGTTCCGTGGAGGGCGCAGAGCATGAAAATTAGGCCGATGATCGTCGTGATCAGCACGCCTTTGCGCCCCTGATACCAGTGCATGCCTCCGAACAGCAGCGTTGAAAGCACCGCGCCGGCAATCAGACTGCCGGTGAGCTGGCCTGCGAGCAGGGGAAGGGCCAGACGGAAGAAAAGCTCTTCCCCCAGACCCGCATTCAGGCAGAGCAGAAAAGCCAGTCCGGCTTCAGGCAGAGTGCGTGGAATCAGGGCAGAAAAATCGCCAAGAGGGTTGAGAAGCGCGGGTCGCTTCAGTTTGCGGAGCAGAATGAACACGCCCGCGAGGATCAGAAGCCCGCAAGTGAATCCTGCGAAAAACGCGGGTGACATTTCAGGAGGCATCGTGCTGGAGGGTGTCGCCGGTGCGGACAGGCGCAACTGGGCAACGGATGTGGGCTTCAGGGATTCGGGCAGGAACCAGAGCGTCACGAGACCCCCAAGATCGAAAAGCATGACACTCTGCAACAGCCATTTCAGATAGAAGCGGCGTCGTTCCTGAGTATGGAGGGTTGTGCGGAAGATTTTCCAGTCCTGCATTCCCCTGCGGCTGTGGTGCGCGCAGGCGGCCAGCAGGAATGCGAGCCAGAGGATTGCCAGAATTCTTGCTGCGGAAATGCTGTGCAGGATTGTCATGAATGGGTTCTCTTTCCATATTGGAAAGTCAGATCATCATTTTCCATATTGGAAAGTCAATACCGTGCAGCAGGATGGATTCGAAACGACGCATGTGAGCAGGCGAGACGATGCGCTTAGGCAACTGGAAGCGCTTGACGCTTTCAGGAGCAGGCTTCCGAAAGAGCTGGCTTGTCCGTGGTGGAATGCGCCCGTCATGGGTGGGCTTCTGGCGCTTCTCACCTTTGCGATGAGTCTGGAGCCGCCCTTCGTTTTTCTGCTGGAAGGGCTGTGTGTCGCCTTGATGGGCATTTTCTTTGCGATTGCGCGGCGGCGAATGGGATATTTCGTCAATGGGTACCGTCGGGGACGGACCCGGAAGATCGCAATCGGCATGATCCTGGCGGTTTATGCGATGATGGCGCTGTCCGGAGCAGGGGAAAGGGTGTTTCATCTGACGTGGCTGCCGTGGATTGCGACTCTGGGCAGTTTTGCGATCGGCTATGGAGTGGCGCTGCTCTGGCGGAGGGTCTGGCAGGCTGGTATGACGGCGCGGTTGTGACGGCTGTTCCTCAATTCGATCCTGTTATTCATCCTCCGGTCCGGTTGCAGCTTGCTGCGGCTCTGTCGGAAGTAAGTGACATGGAGTTTGGCCGGGCGCGGGATCTGCTGGGTGTGAGTGACTCGGTCCTGTCCAAGCATCTCGCCCAGATGCAGGAAGCGGGCTATGTGCGGTTGCGCAAGGCGCCTCTGGGAGGGCGGCAGCGGACCTGGCTGGTTCTGACGGCACAGGGGCGTGCGGCTTTGAAGGCGCATGTGCGGGCCTTGCAGGATCTGGCGGGAATCGTGGGCTGAATGCCTGTTTCGTAAGGGTGGGAGGTTGTGAGCCTCTCTGGTTTCTGCGAACACAGGGCAACGGATTTTTCTGGAACGGGTCGTTCGGGTCCGAGCGGTCTTTTAATGATGATGGAGAGCAAGAATGGGTTTCAATTGCGGCATCGTTGGTCTGCCCAATGTTGGCAAGTCCACGCTGTTCAATGCCCTGACGGAAACGGCGGCTGCACAGGCTGCGAATTACCCGTTCTGCACCATCGAGCCGAATACGGGGCGTGTGGCCGTGCCGGATGCGCGGCTGGATGAACTGGCGCGGATCGGCAAGTCCATCCGCAAGGTTCCGACAAGCCTTGAGTTCGTGGATATTGCTGGTCTGGTTCGCGGCGCGTCCAAGGGCGAAGGTCTTGGAAACCAGTTCCTCGCCAATATCCGCGAAGTTGATGCCATTGTGCATGTTCTGCGCTGCTTTGAAGACGACGACATCACTCATGTCGAAGGTGGCGTTGATCCGGTTCGTGACGCGGACATCATTGAGACGGAATTGATGCTGGCGGATCTGGAGAGCCTTGAGAAGCGCCAGATCGGGCTTCAGAAGCGTGCCCGCGGCAACGATCGTGAGGCACAGGCGCAGCTTGAACTGATGGAACCACTACTTGCGGCGCTGCGGGACGGCAAGCCGGCGCGGACGGCTGTTCCAAAAGGACAGGAGGTGGAGGCATCCCGTCTTCAGCTTCTGACGACGAAGCCCGTTCTTTATGTTTGCAATGTTGAGGAAGCCTCGGCGTCCACCGGCAATGCGTTTTCGGAAGCTGTGCGCAAGCGGGCCGAAGCCGAGGGTGCAGGCGTTGTCGTGGTGTCGGCCGCTATTGAAGCGGAAGTCAGCCAGTTGCCGCATGAAGACCGGACGGAATTTCTGGACGGTCTGGGCCTGACGGATAGCGGGCTGGATCGTGTGATTGCGGCTGGTTACAAGCTGCTGGGTCTGCGGACGTATTTCACGGTTGGGCCGAAGGAATCGCGCGCCTGGACGATTACGGCCGGGACGAAGGCACCGCAGGCCGCTGCCGTGATTCATAACGATTTTGAGCGCGGGTTCATTGCCTGTGAAACCGTGGCTTTCGACGACTATGTGGCCTGCAATGGCGAGGCCGGGGCCAAGGAAGTCGGCAAGTTGCGGATCGAAGGCAAGGAATATGTCGTGCAGGACGGTGATGTCCTGCTGTTCCGCTTCAATGTCTGAGGTAGGGGAAGGTGTCGCCCGGATTCTGGGCGGTCTGGCGGAGAAGGCCCGCCGTGCCAGCCGGAGTCTGGCGCGAGCCAGTGAGGAAACCCGTAATCTCGCGTTGTTTGAGGCTGCAAAAGCTTTGCGGGAGCGGTCTGATGCGATTGTTGCAGCCAACCAGCAGGATCTGGCCGCTCTTTCTGAAGATCGGAACGCTGCTTTCCGCGACCGTCTGACCCTGACGACTGAGCGGATCGAGGCCATGGCGCGTGGTCTGGAAGATGTTGCACGTCTGCCGGACCCCGTGGGGCGTATTCTGGCGGAATGGGACCGGCCGAATGGTCTGCATTTTCGGCGGGTTGCGACACCGCTTGGCGTGATCGGCATGATTTACGAAAGCCGTCCGAATGTCGGTGCGGATGCGGCGGCGCTGTGCATCAAGTCTGGCAATGCTGTGATTCTACGCGGAGGCGGGGAGAGCCTGCATTCGGCGCGGGCAATTCAGGCTGCGATGGAAGATGGATTGCGGGCTGCCGGGCTGGATGAGGCCTGTGTGCAGATTCTGCCCTCTGCCGATCGTGCTCTGGTGGGGGCCATGTTGCAGGCTTCAGGATGGATCGACCTGATTATTCCGCGTGGTGGAAAATCTTTGGTGGAGCGGGTGCAGCGTGAAGCGCGTGTTCCGGTTCTTGCTCATGCGGATGGTCTGAATCACACCTATGTTCATGCAAGCGCTGATCCGGCCATGGCCCGGAAAGTGCTGTTGGATGCGAAAATGCGCCGGACGGGCGTTTGTGGAGCGACGGAGACGCTGCTGATTGATACGGCAATCGCTCCGATGCTGCTGCCGCTTCTGGTTCAGGGTCTGGCGGCGCAAGGATGCGTGTTCCGGGCTGATGACCGGGCCCGCGCGATTGTGCCGACACTCGAAGCGGCCCGAACTGAAGATTTCAGGACGGAATGGCTGGATTCGGTGCTGTCGGTTGCGGTGGTGGATGGGATTGAGGACGCTCTGGATCACATCGCCCGGCATGGAAGCTCGCATACCGAGGCTATTATTGCCGAAGATGCAGAGGCTGCGGCTGAGTTTCTCAACGGGACGGATAGTGCGGTTGTGATGTGGAATGCGTCCACGCAGTTCTGTGACGGTGGGGAGTTCGGATTCGGTGCGGAAATCGGTATTGCGACGGGGCGGATGCATGCGCGCGGTCCGGTGGGGCTCGAACAGCTCACATGCTATCGCTACGAGGTGATCGGCACCGGACAGGTGCGAGGCTGAGCCGTATTCCGACGTCTGGCGATGGCCGGAATATGCGGATCGGCCTGCTGGGGGGCTCGTTCAATCCTGCTCATGCCGGTCATCTCATGGTAGCGCGGCGGGCGTTGCGGGCGCTGCGGCTGGATCAGGTGTGGCTCATGGTCTCGCCGGGGAATCCGCTCAAGCCGGGTAAAGGGATGGCGCCGTTCAGGGTGCGCCTTGCGTCTGCGGAACGGATTGCGGACGGACGGCGAATCGTTGCGACCGATATCGAATCCCGTCTGGGGCAGCGTTTCACCGTCAAAACCGTGGCCTTGCTGAAGCAGCGCTTTCCGCATGTGCGGTTCGTCTGGCTGATGGGGGCGGACGGGCTGGCGCAACTCTCGCGATGGAAGCGCTGGCGTCAGTTGGCGGCGATGGTTCCCATCGCTGTTGCTCCGCGTCCGGGAAGCGTTTCGCCCGCGCTTAGAGGGGCTGCGGCGTCTGTTTTGCGGCATCAGAGACGGCCTTCGCGGGAATCTCCGGTGCTTGCGGAGCGAAAAGGCAACGCATGGACGTTCCTTTCTGCGCCGCAGAACGATATATCGGCTACAGCGTTGCGTGAGTCCGGCCAGTTTCGTCCGGAGTCCGATCAGGAGTAAAAACCATCACCAAGACGACCTCTCCCGAATCGCAGGCCAAAAAGCCTGTGCGCCGGAAAACCAGCTCCCCCGATGCGGCACTGGCCGAGGCTGCCAAGGTGCCGGGAACGGCTCGCAAGAAGGCTGCTGTTGCCGGACCGAAGAAAACGGCCGTCAAGCGCGAAGCCGTGCAGCCGGACATTCTGACCAGTATGCTGAGCGTCATCACCGCGAGTCTGGATGAAGACAAGGGTGAAGACATCGTTGTTCTGGATCTTGTCGGTCGCGCGAACTTCGCAGATCGCATGGTCATTGCGACCGGTCTCGCTGACCGCCAGATCTCTGCGATGGCGCATCACATCGAGAAGAAGCTCAATGAGATCGGCATCAAGCGTATCCTGATCGAAGGTGCGAATGGTAGCGACTGGGTCCTGATCGATGCTGGTGACGTTGTCGTTCATCTCTTCAAGCCGGAAAGCCGCGAGCTTTATGGTCTGGAGCGGATGTGGGGCACGGATCTGGATGGCAGCGAAAACGAAGTCGCGGTCGGACAGGGCGAAGAGCAGGACTGAATGAAGCTGGTCGCAATCGGTCGGCTCAAAGCCGGGCCGGAGCGCGAACTGTTCGAACGTTATGCGGGCCGGATCCGGCCCGCCCTGACGGTGACGGAACTCGCGCCGTCAAAAGGCAGCGTCCAGGAGCAGAAGCGCAAGGATGCTGCGGCTTTGCTGGGCGCCTGTCCCGATAATGCCCTGATCGTGGCGCTGGATGAGGGTGGAAAGACGCCTGACAGCCTGCGTCTGGCGGAAATGCTGTCTCGCTGGCAGGAGTCGGGCCGTCCCATTCATTTTCTGATTGGTGGTGCTGAAGGGCTGGATTCGAGTGTGATCCAGCGGGCCGAGTCCGTGATTTCACTTGGGAAACTGACCTGGCCGCATATGCTGGTCAGGGTTCTGATTGCCGAACAGGTTTTCCGGGCTCAGGCCATCAATACCGGCCATCCCTACCATCGGGAATCCCGACCGGATTGAGTGGCCGAGTTATATTTTCCTGATCTATCAGCGAATCGAACGGTCTGGCGCGTCCGAGGTGAAGGCATCGTCCGGCGCTTCGGCAACTTCGGTGCTGAGCATCGGATGGCTCAGTGCATCGGAGCCATTCACGACAGCGCGGTGACGAAAGCCTGAAACGTTCGAGGCGCGGGCCAGCATAACATGCGGGGCTGGATTGCGGTCACCCTTGTCGGAATGTGGGTAGATGAAGCCGTATGTCGGGTAGATGCTGCCCAGTCGGCCGCTGCGATCATTGAGGCTGACGCGGACGGCGCTCCAGTCGTTGTTGGGAGAGACGTCAACGACGCGGACATTGTGCGCGATGCCGTTCGAGGCCCAGTGTGACTGGTCGATATAAATGGTTCGGCTGTCTTCAACCGAACGTACGACGGCGACGTGGCCGAGTGGCATGCGGCGGATCGCCCGAAAATTCAGGACAGATCCGGCCTGCGGTGCAGAGCCACGGGCATAAACGCCAGCAGCGTTATACCACCAGTCCCGCGCATTGCCGTGCAGTTCGACCTCAGAGGCCGTTTTGGCATAGGCGACGCACTGAATGACGTGTGCATAGGAATGATGGTGGCTGATGGAACGGTGACTGTGGAAAATGGACCGTCCGTGATGAGCCGAACTGTGACGGGCCTGAGCCTGTCCTGAAAAGAACGCGACAGCGGAGAGCGCCAGAGCGGAGAGAAAGGTTTTCCGGCAACTTTTATGCTTCACGATCTTTAGGATCCTGATTGGTTGTGTGTTGTTCGGGTTACAGGGAGGTAACAACCTTCCTGCAACCCTGACAAGAGCAGAATGCAGACCTGTGTGTTAAATTTTCATTTCCGTGGAAAATCTTTTTGACACCACATCCTGCTGCATTCTCGCCACAATCGTTCGAGTCAGATCATTTCGTTGTTGTGAGCATGATCTCGACAAGAATTTTCGGGTCGGCCATCACGGCCTGAACGCAGGCGCGGGCGGGGGCGGCGTTTTCCGGAAGCCAGGCGGACCAGAGCGTATTGAGCGCAGCGCGGTCCGCGATGTCTTTCAGCCAGATCTGGGCCTGCAGGATGCGGGTGTTGTCGGTGCCGTGTTCTTCAAGGATCTGGTCGAGCTGATCGAGAACGCTGCGGGTCTGTCCTTCGATGCCCTGTGACAGGTCGGCTGCGACCACACCCTGCGTGAAGATGAATCCGTGATATTCGACAGCCTTGGACAGGATGGCGTTGGGTTCTGTGCGGATGATACGGCTCATGATGACACCTTGGTCTGGAGAGGAAAGGGCGAGAGTGACCTTCCTGCGAAAGAGGGTCAATGATCTGCGCGATACAATCCTTCCGGTTGACTTGTCGTGCGGAGACGGAGTCTGTATCGCCACATCAGAACGGATCGTCTGGAAGGAGGAGTGATGACTCCTTTGTATGCGAAGCGGGTGCCGGTTACGCCCTTGCGGCAGAACTGCACTATTCTCTCAAATGACGCAGGCCGGGCTGTTGTGGTGGACCCGGGTGGGGATGTTGATGACATCCTTCAGGAACTGGGCGACCTGTCTGTCGAGGCCATTCTCCTCACACATGGTCATCTGGATCACGCTGGTGGGGCGGCTCCGCTGAAGAGAGCTCTTGAAAAGCGGCAAAACCAGAGCGTTCCGGTTGTAGGGCCGGATCGGCGGGATGACTTCCTGTTGCAGAGCATCACGAAGCAGGCTGCTGCTTTCGGGCTTACCGGCATGGAAAATGTGGTGCCCGATCGCTTCGTCGAGGGCGGAGAGGTCCTGCACTTTCTGGGGCAGGATCTGCATGTGGCGCATATTCCGGGTCATACTCCAGGGCATGTCGTTTTCGTGGACCGCGACAATAGGCGCGTTCTGGCAGGGGACACGCTGTTCCGAGGAACGGTCGGCCGTACGGATTTCGCTTATGGGGATTCACGCGCCCTTATCGATGGCATCCGGACCCATCTGCTAAGTCTGCCTGATGATACCGTGGTTCTGTGTGGACACGGAATGCCGACGACCATCGGCGAAGAACGTCGGGCCAATCCGTTTCTGATTTCCTGAACCTGAAAGTCATACCTTCATGCGAACTTTAAGTTTTGTGCTGCTGGCGGCTCTTGGACTGAGTGCTGGTGTTGCCAGAGCAGAAGATCCGATCACGCAGGCACAGGCGCGTCTGCCAACGGATAGTCTGACGATCACGACCCGTGATGGGCAGAAGCACGTTTTCACGGTGGAGCTGGCCAAGACCTATCGTCAGCAGGAAGTTGGGGAAATGTTCCGCAAGCATCTGCCTGAGAACGAGGGCATGCTGTTCATGTGGCCTGCGCCGCAGGTGTCGGACATGTGGATGCGCAATACGCTTGTGCCTCTGGACATCGTTTTCATTGATTCCACGAACCACATCCACGCTATTGCGGAAAATGCCGTGCCTCTGAGCGAAGCTATTCTGCGGAGCGATGGTGTGGTTGCAAACACGCTCGAATTGGCAGGTGGTGTGACCGCGAAGCTGGGAATTCGTGTCGGAGATGTGGTTTCCAGTTCCGCTCTGAAACACTGATGGTCCTGTGAAGATACTGGTTACCGGTGTTGCCGGATTTATAGGGTTTCATGTTGCTGAAGCCCTTCTGAAGCAGGGAATGGATGTCGTTGGGATTGATGTTCTCAACGACTATTATGACCCTTCCCTGAAAATGTCGCGGCTAAGTCAGCTCGAGCCTCATCCGAAATTCAGTTTCCTGAAAGTGGATGTGGCTAACCCGCAGGCCATGCAGGATGTTGTTGGGCAACATCCTGATCTGGAAGGCGTCATCCACCTCGCGGCTCAGGCTGGTGTTCGATATTCGCTGATCGATCCCTATTCTTATGTGACGGCGAATGTGATGGGGCAGGTTGCGCTTCTGGAAGCGTGCCGGAGCCTGAAAAAGCTGGCGCATTTTGTATATGCGTCTTCGTCCTCGGTTTATGGACGCAATCAGGAAACGCCTTTTCGGGAAACGGATCGGGTCGAACAGCCGAGTTCTCTGTATGCGGTCACCAAGCGTGCGGCCGAACTGACATCGGAATCCTATTCGTATCTGTATGGCATTTCGCAGACTGGCCTGAGATTCTTCACGGTTTATGGTCCGTGGGGACGGCCTGACATGGCCTATTACGGTTTTGCAAAGGCGATCTCAGAAGGACGTCCGGTCACTCTCTATGAAGGGAAGGGCCTTTCACGCGATTTCACCTATATCGATGACATCGTCAGAGGTGTGGTGAAAATTCTTGTGAAGCCGCCGGAGGCCGGGGTGTCACGTCTGCTCAATCTTGGAGGGGACAGACCTGAAAAAGTTACCCGGATGATCGCATTGCTTGAGAAGGATTTGGGGAAGAAAGCTCTGGTTGAACGCCATCCGCGTCCTGTGGCGGATATGGAATCGACATGGGCATCTTTGGAAAAAGTGAAGGAATTGTGCGGGTGGGAGCCTGAAGTTTCCTTTGAAGACGGCATGAGAGAGTTCGCTGTCTGGTTCAAGAAGTTCCACGGAATCTGATTTTTTCACAAAAATGCAATTTTCCTGTTGACCCCCTCCGATCTCCCCCGTATAAGCCCGTTCACCGACGCAGCGGGGCCCACTTCGAGGGGTTCTGGAGCGGCGGGGATGACGGTCTTTGAAAATT